>JAUVBO010000468.1 GCA_030591195.1 Pseudomonadota bacterium | reverse complement strand
TGGCGCGACGATCGCCCTGGCGGTGATCGGGCACTGGCTGACCCGGCTGCTCTGACCAGCAGCCGATGGAGGTGGACACGATGACCGGACAAGACCCCTACGGCGCTCCTCCTGGCGCACCCCCACCTGGCGCTCCACCTGGCGCACCCCCACCTGGCGCGCCCCCACCTGGCGCGCCCCCACCTGGCGCGCCTCCCCCAGGCGCCGCACCTCCGGGCGGATACTCGCCGCCGGGCGGGTATTCGCCGCCGGGCGCACCCCTCCCGGGTGGCCCGTACCGCACGCCCGGATCGCTTCCTCCCGGCGCGAAGGCTGACAACAAGGCGATCCTCAGCATGGTGCTCGGGATCGTCGGCACCGTGCTCTGCTGTCTACCGCTGGTCGGACCGATCTGCGGCGGCATCGCGATCGGCTACTACGCCAAGTACAACGCGGCCTACCGGGCGTCTGGCAACACCCTCGGCGGCAAGGGGATGGCCATCGCTGGCCTCGTCTGCGGCATCGTCGGCGCGGCGATCGGCACGCTCTATTCGCTCTACTGGCTGGTGTTCGGGTTGATCATCGGCTCGGCCTCGCGTGGGTTCTTCTAGCTCGGGGGGCTCTGATCCGCTGACCGGGGGGCGCCGTGGCGGTTGCTCGCGCGCACGGCTACCACTACTCTATGCCGCCTGACGTCGAGTTGGGACGGCAGCAACGGAGACCGGTCCGATGGCCCGCTACGCGATCTATTCCATCGAGGGCAACCGCCAGCGCCTGGATGGCGGCGCGATGTTCGGCAACGTGCCCCATGCCCTCTGGTCCCAGTGGCTCCCACCCGACGACCGGATGAGGATCCCCCTCGCCTGCCGTGGCTTTCTGATCCACGACACCGCCCGGGACCGCCGGATCCTGCTCGAGGCGGGCATCGGCTGCTTCTTCGAGCCGAAGCTCAAGGACCGCTTCGGCGTCGAGGAGCCGGAGCACCGGCTGCTCGCCAGCCTCGCCGCGCGCGGCGTCGCGCCCGATCAGATCGACGACGTGGTCCTGTCGCACCTGCACTTCGACCACGTCGGGGGTCTGCTCGGCCCCTGGGCCGGCGAGGGCGTCGCCCAGGCGCTGGTCTTCGACCGGGCGCGCTTCTGGGTCGGTCGCCGGGCCTGGCAGCGCGCCAACGATCCCCATCCTCGCGACCGCGCCTCGTTCCTGCCCGAGCTGCATCGCCTGCTCGAGCAGAGCGGACGGCTCGAGCTGATCGACGACGACCTCTCGGCCCTCGGCGAGGGGTTCTCCTGCACCTTCTCCGACGGACACACCCCCGGGTTGATGCTCACCGAGCTCGCCATCGACCAGGGCACCTTCGCCTTCTGCGGCGACCTGATTCCCGGGCTGCCCTGGGTCCACCTGCCGGTGGCCATGGGCTACGACCGCTTCCCCGAGCTGCTGATCGACGAGAAGCGGGCCTTCCTCGACCGCGCACGCGAGCGCGGCACGCGCCTGCTGTTCACCCACGACCCTGGCCATGTCGCCTGCCGGGTCGATGTCAACGAAAAGGGCCGCTACCAGCCAATCGAGCCGGTCGAGAGCCTCGACGGCTAAGGGCGATCTGGGCCACTCCTCTCTCCCTCGGAGCTGATCGACATGCACCACCTCCGCAGATCCACCCGTCCCCTTCTTCTGGCAGCGATCTGCCTGCTCGCCGCCAGCCAACCGGCGGCCAGCCAACCGGCGGCCAGCCAACCGGCGGCCAGCCAACCGGCGGCCAGCCAACCGGCGGCCACCGCGGCGGGCCCCGAAGGGCGCCTGCACGTGCTGTTCGTCACTGACATCAACGGGCGCTTTGCCTGGCCCGGCTGCGCCAGCCGCGACCCGAAGCGGGCCGACCTGGCGAACCTCATCGCGGCGGTCAAGGCCAAGCGCAAGCAGATCCGGGCTGCTGGCGACGGCGAGCCGCTGGTCCTCGCCAGCGGCTCCATGCTCCGACCGGATATCCTCGGCGTCCACGTCTTTTCGCGCCCGCCCCTCGCCGACACCGCGGTCTCGCTGCTCGGGGACGTCGGCTTCGACGCGGTGGCCGTGGGCCCCTTCGACTTCGGTGCCCCCACCGCGGCCCTCGAGCGTTACATGTCCCGGATGCGGCGGGCGAAGATCCCCCTGCTCTCGAGCAACGTCAGCTGCGGCGACAAGAGTGCCTTCCAGTGCCGTCACCTCGGCGCGCTCGATGGCAAGCCCTACGTGGTGCTCGAACGTGGCGGCGTACGCGTCGGCCTCGGCGCGGTGACGCGGCGGGACACGATGGAGCGGATCATCAAGCAGCGGGCCGGCACGATGGCCGCGGCCGAGCCGGTGGAAGCAGCCCGGGCGCTGGTGCGCAAGCTGCGCACCGAGGAGAAGGCCCAGGTGGTGATCCTGCTCGCCACGCTGAACCTCGAGAACGAGACGCCGGCCCCGGTCGTCGACTTCATCCGCCGCCTGGGCGACGACGCGCCGGACCTGGTGGTCTCCGACTCGATGTTCGACCGCGGCAGCAAGGACTTCATCGCGCGAATCCAGTCGCGCCTGGGGGCGGCGGTGGTCGGCACCGGTCGCTTCGGCCAGCACCTCGGCCACGCGGTGATCCGCTATCGCCGGGCCCGAGACGGCAAGGTCAGCGTCCCCCTGATCGACGTCCGGGTCGAGCCGATCGACGGGGTCGCACCGGAGCCGACGGCGCTGCCGAAGACCCGCCGGCTGCTCGGCGACCTCTGCCGCAGCGTCGACGTCCCCTTGGGCCAGGCCAGCTTGCCCAAGCCCATGGGCCACGACGACTTCGCCAGTTACCTGCTCGAGATCATGCGCAACGAGGAGGGCGCGGAGGTGGCGCTGCTGAACCACAGCGCCCTGGCGCCAACCCGGCTCGCCGCCGGGCCGCTGACCCGCGAGATGATCGAGCGCGGCATCCGCAGCCTGACCCACCTCGGCAGCGTCTGGCTCTCGGGGACCCGGCTCAAGGCGCTGCTGGCGCCTCACCTCGCCGGCATCAAGCGCGGCCTGAGCTGGCGCGGCGTCACCAAGCGGGGCAAGGTCTGGAAGGTCAACAACCGGCGGCTGGTCGACGGCCTGCACTACCGGGTGGCCACCTCCGCCTTCGTCGCCAGCGGCGGCGATGGGCTGATCGCGCTCAAGGCCGAGCGCTTCCGCAGCTCGGGCAAGGCCCTGCGGCACACGGTGCGCGACTTCTTCGAGCGGGGACGGCAGGCACGGCTCGACGGCGACCCGGGCGTGAGCCTCGCGGCCGACTTCCCCGACCCGTGGAAGAAGTGGCTGATCTACGGCGGGGTCACCGCCGGCGTCTACGCCAGCGACCTGTCGATCGACAACGGCCAGGGCGGCGACCGCTACAACCAGCCGCTGCTGACCCGCGACGGCGTCGCCTCGCTCAAGCTCGAGCTCGACGTCAGCTTCGGCGCCTCGAACCACAACCACGCCCTCGAGGCCGACGTCAACCTCCAGTACGGTCGAACCTGGACCCGGACCTGGGTCGAGACCGAGCGCGAGGTGGTGCCCGGATTGCCGCCCGAGACGGTGCCGGAGAAGACGACCCAGTCGGCCGAGAGCCTCGACCGGATTCGTTTCGACCTGCTCTACCGGCTCAACACCCTGCGCAACCGCTGGGGCGAGGGCCGCTGGTACGTGCCCCAGCCCTACGCCGAGGCGACGATGATCTCCGAGTTCACCGCCGAGAGCACCTACCTCGTCGGTGACCAGGAGCAGACCTACCGCTACCTCGACCTCGGCGGCACCGTCGGCGTCGGCGTGATGCCCCACCCCCTGCTGTTCGTCAAGGCCGGCTTCGCCTTCGGCGGCGAGCTGCTGACCCCCGAGGAGAAGCTGCTCGACGGCAAGGAGGTGCGCACCGGCATCTACCTCGGCTACACCCTGCGCCGGCTACGCCTGCTCTCCTCGCCGCGCCACCCGCTGCAGTTCGAGTCACGGCTCGACTTCTTCCTGACCAACCTCGGCGGGGCGTTCCGCAAGGAGGTGACGCTGGCCTCGAAGCTGTTCTTCGCGCTGACGCCCTACCTGCACCTGACGGCGAGCCACAGCCTGTTCCTCTTCGACACCGCCAACGCCGACTCGTCCACCGCCAACGACCTCGCCTTCGGCCTCGAGCTGCTGTTCGACCACCGCCACCAGACCTACTGACCTGCGGGATTCGCCAGGCCGCGCTCCACCGCTTCGACCAGGTAGCGACGCAGGTTGCGAACAGTGACGATGTGCCGTACCGACCCGACCTCCCGCGCGCGGTCGATCGAGTGAACGCGGTCAAACTCCGCGGCCACCTCGGTTTGCTTGAAATGGTGAATGATCTTCATCTGTTCGCTTAGTATCCCACCCAAACGGCTGCGGTCGCGCTGGCTGGCGGTGGCGAGCGCGTCCTCGATGG
>JAUVBO010000795.1 GCA_030591195.1 Pseudomonadota bacterium | reverse complement strand
CAGCTGTGGAGACTCGGCCAGGGCGTAGAACGCCCGCGGGGTGAGTCGGCTCGGCACGAGGAAGTTGCGCGCGCCGCCGGGGGTGTACTTGACCAGGAACGGGGTCTCGATCTCGATGCAGCCCTCCGCGTCGAGCGCCGCCCGCGCGGCCCGACAGACCTGCGAGCGAACGACGAAGTTGTGCTGCAGCGCGGGTCGGCGCAGATCGAGGTAGCGGTGCTTCAACCGCAGCGCCTCGCGGGTGTCGATCTGGTCCTCGATCAGGAACGGCGGTGTCTCCGCCCGGGAGAAGACCTCGAGCCGCTTGGCCGAGATCTCGATCTCGCCGGTGGGAAGCTTGGGGTTGACGTTGTCGCCTCGGCTGATCACCTCGCCGCGGACGCCGACGCAGAACTCCGAGCGCAGCTCATCGGCTAGCTGGTGCCCGGCGGCGTCGACGTCGCGCCGGAACACCACTTGGGTCAGCCCGTGACGGTCACGAAGGTCGACGAACACCGCCCCGCCATGGTCCCGGCGAGTGTGGATCCAGCCGAAGAGTGTCACCTCGGCGCCGATCTCGGTGGCTCGCAGCGCGCCGCAGTGGTGGGTTCTTCCGTCTTTCAGTAGGCTCTCGGTCAATTTCGTCCCCTGAGGTTTTGGGGTATGCTCGTACGTTCGCTTGTTTGGCAAGCTTGTGCCCCGCGGTCAACCCGTGGATCTTCTGTGCTATACTGCTGGACGGTAAAAAGCTAGTCAGTTCGAGAGTATAGGAATATGGCCGATCTGGCGTCCAAGTTCACCTTGAGCGGAGAAGGCGCAGCGGAGCCGATTCGTCTCGCCTGCGGCGAGCAGCTGGTAGGATCGCTTTCAGACGCGGCGGTGCACCTCCCGGCCATGGGCGTGGCGCGGATGCACGCCACCCTCTGGGTCCAGCACGACGCGGTCTACGTCACCGATCTCGGCTCGGAGGTGGGCACCCGGATCAACGCCCAGCCGATCACCGAGGGGATGCCGACGCCGCTGGAGCTCGGCGATGAGGTCCAGTTCGGCGATGCTGTCTTCACCCTCGACGAGGGGCCCCAGGAGGACGATGGCGACCTCGATCTGCTCGGTCAGGAGCAGGCGGAGCCCGAGGACCAGCCGTGGACCGAGGAGGTCTCCGACGGCGGCTCGCTGGCCGACCTGGCGTTCCTCGATGACACGCCGGGAGACCGGCTGAGGAGCTACTTCAACACCTTCTGCCGCTTCTGCCACCTGGCGACGTCCACCGGTGACCGTCACGACCTGCTCGAGGCGCTGCTCGAGGCCACCAGCGAGGTGGTGATGGCTGACCGCTACCTCGTCTTGCTCGGCGACAGCGCCGACTCGATGAAGGTCCTGGCGGCGCGTCAGCTAGCGGAGCGGACGCCCGAGGACGACGACCCGGAGCCGCCGAGCGGCGAGTTCATCCGCCAGACCCTCGCTGGCGAGAAGCCGGTCTCGACCTTCGACGCCCTGGCCGACGAGCGCTTCAGCGCCCGTGACAGCGTGGTGATGCACGGCGTGCGTTCGGCGATCGGCGTACGCCTGGCCGCGGGCGGGCAGACCCTCGGCATGCTCTACCTCGACAGCCAGTCGGACACTGGGCTGTTTGGCCCCGACGACGCCGAGTTGATCCACACCCTCGGCAACGTCGCCAGCCTCAAGCTGCTCTACCTCGCCTCGCGCAAGGCGCTTCTCGATCTGCTGACCAAGACCAAGGACGAGGTCAACCTCCACCGCAAGGCCGCTGTGGGCCTCGCCAAGCAGGTCGATCAGCACGTCGAGCGCCTCGACGAGTGGCTCGGCCACGACAGCCATCCAGCCCCGGCCGCGCCAGCGATCAGCGAGATGCGAGTGGCCTGCGCCGAGCTGCGGACGATGGTCGCGCCCTTCATCCCACCGATTGAGACCTAGTCCGGCTCCGTCGCGGGCTTGCTGCCGATCCAGCGCTCGAGTGTCTCGGCCAGCTGCTTCGGGTTGACCGGCTTGGTGATGTAGTCGTCCATCCCGGCCGACAGGCACCGCTCGCGGTCACCCTTCAGCGCGTGGGCAGTCATCGCCACGATCGGGACCTTCCGCATCGCGGCGCCGGCCCCCCCCTCGCGGATCGAGGAGGTGGCCTCGATGCCGTCCATCTCCGGCATCTGCAGGTCCATCAGCACCAGATCGTAGGCCACGATCGCTAGCGCCGCGAGCGCGTCCTTGCCGGTGGACACCGCGTCGACTTCGTAGCCGCGCTTCTCGAGCAGTCGCACGGCGACCTTCTGGTTGACCGGGTTGTCCTCGGCGACCAGCACTCGCCCCATGCCGGGGGCAGCGCCGGCACGGGGCGAGGCCGTCGCCGCGTTGCCCACCGCCGAGGTCAGGTGCTGAGCCTCGCCGCTGGCGGCAGAGACCGGATCGGCGGACGACTCGAGCTCGATGGTGAACCAGAAGGTCGAGCCCCTGTTTGGCTCGCTCTCGCCGAGGCCGATCGCGCCGCCCATCATCTCGGCGAGCTGCCGCGAGATGGTCAGCCCGAGTCCGGTTCCCCGGTGCTCGTGCGCGCTGGCGGCGGCCGCCTGGGTCAGTGGTCTGAAGAGCCTGTCTCGTAGGTCCTGGTCGACGCCGGCGCCGGTGTCGCTGACCGCGAAGCGCAGCATCGCGCGGGGCGCGTCGGCGACGCGGGTGACGCTGACCATCACCTCGCCGCGCCGGGTGAACTTCACCGCGTTGTTGACCAGGTTGGTCAGGATCTGCGACAGCCGGCCGGGGTCGCCGAACAGCCCTCGAGGGACGTCGTCTGCGACGGCCCAGCTGAAGCGCAGCCCTTTCTCGTGGGCGTCGAGCGCGAGGTTGTCGAACAGCGCTTTGAGCAGCGCGATCAGGTCGAACGGCAGGCGCTCGAGGTCGAGCTTGCCGGCCTCGATCTTCGACAGGTCGAGGATGTCGTTGACCAGGTGGAGCAGTTGCTGGGCGCTACGCCGGATCGTCTCGGCCTGATCGCGCTGCTCGGGGCCGAGGTCGGTCCCGAGCAGCAGCTCGGTCATACCGATCACGCCGTTGAGCGGCGTGCGCAGCTCGTGGCTGATGTTGGCGAGGAACTGACCCTTGGCGACGCTGGCGCGCTCGGCCTCATCGGTCAATCCTCGGGCGCGCTCGATCGCGCGCTCCAGCTTGTTGCGCGCT
>JAUVBO010000074.1 GCA_030591195.1 Pseudomonadota bacterium | reverse complement strand
GACAGCCGGCTGCCCGAGGATCCGATGATGCTGCGGATGCTCGAACCCTACCTCCTCGAGCTCAACCGGCAAGCGATGCTGACCCAGGTCGTCGGCTACACGTCGAACCGCGTGCGCCGGTTCTCGTCCGGATCTGGTGACAGCCAGCTGGGCAACATGGTCGCCAACGCGATGCAGCTGCGCAATCAGGTCTGGGCCGACTTCGCGGTGACCAACTCCCTCGGCATCCGCTCGGACATGATCACCGGCCCGGTGGATCGCGAGCAGATGACCAACGTCTTCCCCTTCGAAAACGCGATCACGGTGATGTATCTCTCGGGGTTCGAGGTCCAGGAGATGATGGACTTCATCGCCCAGCGCTCGACCTTCCGCGGCTGTCAGAGCCAGGCCCAGGTGGCCGGCCTGACCGCGGTCCTCAACTGCGGGGGCTGCCCGGGCGACGGCGACAACCTCTGCGTGCGCGAGCGCTACGACGGCATCGCCTGCGCCCAGCGGGTGACGATCGGTGGCACCGGGCGTCCGTGCAAGGAGGACGCCGACTGTTATGTCTGCAAGGTGCCCGCTGAGTATCCGGTCGAGGTCAAGAAGGCGATGCAGGCGGCCTGCGCCGGCAAGGCGAACCAGGTCATCGGCGAGATCTGCACCGGCCAGCGCCACCCGGCCTTCGACGGCTTCTCGCGCTGCTGGGCGCCGGTGGGCGCGGTGCTGGAGGACGGCAAGCGCCTCGCCAGCTGCACCCGCTCCTACAAGCTGGCGACCAACGACTATATCGCCCGGGGTGGCTCGGGCTTCCAGGTGCTCGAGCGCAACACGACCCAGGTCAACCTCGGCATCGGCCTGCGCCAGGCGGCGATCGACTTCATGCGGGCGATGCCGGCCTGCGGCGAGAAGCCGTCGCCCAGCGGGTTCATGGTCGGCCAGAGCAGCACCGCGCTGCTCAGCGCCGCCGAGCAGCAGAAGATCGCCTCCCTCGAGCAGCGCGCCCTCGCTAGCGACTGGAGCCACGTCAACGAGGAGTTCTTCACCCTCGCCCGGGCGCTGCAGGATCGCCGGACCAAGAGCCAGGACGGCCTCGAAAAGGCCGGGTTGACCAACTTCCTCTACTGCAGCGATCTCGACTGCGCCTGCCTCAAGGACGACGACTGTATCGAAGGCAGCGCGGTCTGCGAGCGCGGCTTCTGCATCAAGAACGGGGTGCCCCGGTGCAACGGCCTGGCCTTCCGGCTGGCCAAGGAGTGCGGCGACTACAAGGTCCAGAACCGGGACAAGTGCGAGGCTCTCGGTCGGGTCCACGCCGCCCGCCGCTGCCTCACGCTGCCCTGCATCAATACCCAAGAGGACGGGCGCCTGAGCCGGATCTTCAAGGACTCGTCCGGTTCGCCCAACCCGTTCGAGCCGTGGCCCGAATGATCTTCGTGGAGCCGTCCAAGATGTCGCGTGCACGGAAAACAATCGCGGTCGCCAGCCTCCTGCTAGCTGCCGGCTGCTCGACCCCATCGGCCGCGCCGGAGATCCCCGGCCTGAAGGTCACCCTGCTCGGCGACCCCCAGGACCGAGGAACGCCCGACCAGCCACTCGACTTCTCTCTCGACGTGGTCGAGTTCCGGATCAACATCGAGGCTTTGCGGGAAGGGGGCCAGGTGGACCCCTCCTTCAACGGCAGGGTGGTGGTCGAGGTGCGGCCCAGCGGCAAGCTCGACCGCGGCGATCCGCTGACGGTCGATCTGGTCCAGGGCGTGGCCAAGGACGTCGCGGTCCGCTTCAAGCAAGCCTACGGGGAGGTGCGGCTGATCGCCCTGCAGCGGGGCCACGATCCGGTCGGACCGAGCAAGCTGTCCGAGGCCCAGTGCAACAACGGCAAGGACGACGACCACGACGGCTACATCGACTTTCCCAGCGACCGGGGTTGCTTCCACGCCGCCGACAACACCGAGGGTGGGGGCGCGGGGGCGGCGGGGGCGAGCGCGCCGATCTACTTCGCCAATCCGACGATCTACGACGTGCAGAAGCCCCACGGGCTCGGCAAGGGGGCTGACCTCTCGGCCTTGGTGCAAGATCGGATCACCATCGATCGCGGCTTCATGATCGTCACCCGGGTGGGCACTGACGGGATGTACATCACCGACTTCGACGGGGTGCGCTGGGACCAGACCCAGGCGCGCTTCGTCGTCGACCCGGTGGACCTCTCCTATCGTAGCCTCTTCGCCTTCAACTTCAGCACGCCGCTGAACCTGCAGGAGGGCGACTGTCTGGTCTCGCTCTCGGGCACGGTGGAGGAGTTCTACGGCTACACCGAGCTCGGCAAGCCGACCTGGAAGAAGGGAGACCTCGCCTACTGCGGGGCGAAGCTCTACAACGCGAGCGGCGGGAAGCTCGCCGACTGCGCCCCGTCGGACGACGAGGAGCGGCAGCGGCGCTGTCGGGTGGAGCTCGAGGAGCTGGCCAACACCCCCTTCGACGTGACGCGGATGGTGGTCAGCGACGAGGGCCAGGAGCGGTCGGTCTGGGACCAGCGCTACATGCAGACCGAGCGGTTCGAGTCGGCGCTGGTGCAGGTCTCGGACGTCGAGATCTCCCAGGTCGCGGTCTTCACCGAGGTCCGCGAGTGTGACCGCAACGACAACGGCATCATCGACTACTACGACAAGGAAGAGGCCGACTGCTCCAACGACTGCGGCGACACCGAAGGCTGCGTGGTGGCCGAGACCTACCGCCGCTTCGGCCAGTGGACCGTGACCTTCGTCGACGGGCTCGGCGTGATCCGGGAGCTGTCGGTGGTCACGGCAGGCAGCATCCCGAAGTTTGACCCGCTGAAGGCCCAGGGCCAGCGGCTGTCGCGCATTGTCGGGACCTTGCGGCACCTGGTCTTCGGCAGGCCGCCGTGGATCCTCGAGCCCCGGCGACCGGCCGATTGCCCGGACTGCAAGACCGACTGATGGCGACCGACCGATAGCGAGACGGGCTGAATCGATCTCGATCCATCTCGGCACGCGAGAGCGAGCGTTGAATCTGAAGGCGGCGCAGCAAGCGCCGCGACGAGCAGCATAGAAGAAGCGGAGAACCGAGTTGACTTCACAGCAGCGAGCACGCCTGGTCGCGCGTGCAAGGACGTCTTCGACCATCTTGCTGGGGGCGATGCTCCTGTCAGCAGCCCCGGCCTGGGCTGGCGACTTCATCGACACCCGCGTCACCTTCACCCTCGGCGACGACAACTTCCTCAAGAGCGCCGGCGAGCAGGTGCCCGACAGTCCGCGTCTCGGCATCGGCGACCGGGAGGGCTACGAGCTCTCGTTCGACAACCTCGACCTGGCCACCACCGGGCGGGAGAACCAGCTGCACCTGGTGCTCTACAAGAAGGTCGAGGGGATCTTCCCCGGGCTGATCACCGAGGCCGCGGCGGCGGTGGAGATCGATCTCGCCGAGCTCGAGGACTCATCGCCGCGGGTGAACAAGGTCTTCTCCGACGACAGCTCCTACATCCGGCTGGCCTACGCGCTGGATGCGCTGCGCCAGGGCAAGCGGTTCGTCGACCTGGTGGTCTTCCCGCTCGCCGGTGACCGCTTCCGCGTCGGCTACCTCTACGACCTGACGTGGGGCGGGAGCAGGATGTTCCCGCGGAAGAAGGGGGCCACGCCGGCGTTCAAGCTCGGCGGCGATCACGGCCGCTTCTACTGGTGGGCCGGGGCGAAGATGGTCCGGGCCCAGACCGCGCCCGAGGAGGCGCGGGACGAGCAGGGGCTGACGATCAGCACCGAGCAGCAGGAGACCTTCTACTCGCTGCTCGCGGGCGTTGGCGCCCAGCCGCTCGACGGGCTGAGCATCGACCTCAGCGCTGGTCACATCCAGATGGGCGAGAACCCGATCAAGGACGTGGCCGGAGAGCAGGTCACCGCTTCGGGGTTCTCGGCGCGGCTGGCCTACGGGCACGGCCTGAAGGTCGGCCTCTCGTCGGATCTGCGCCTGGTGCGCAACGACCCGGAGTACCTGGCGGGGCTGTCGCGGCGACCCCGCTACAGCTACGACGACAAGCTCAGCTGGCGCATCTCGGCCGAGGGCAACGCCATCGCCCAGGTGCTCGCCGACCCCGAGCTGTTCGGCGGGACCACCGTTCAATGGGCCACGGCCGCCGCGCTGGACCTCCGGCTTCAGTACAACTCGCTGCGGGTCAACCTCACCGGCGTCTTTCGCAGCCTCGAGTTCATCCTGCTCGAGACGCCGAGCTTCGTCCCGTTCCAGGCCTTTCCCGACGAGGCCAACGTCACCCCGCAGTTCTTCGGTGCGCTGTCGCTCGACTACCACTTCCCGAGCCTCGGCCTGACGCCGGGGATCCAGTTCGGCGTCGAGCTGCCGGCGGCGGTGACCACCGAGCTGACCGCCGCCGAGGTCGGCAGCAACGCGCCGGTGACGGTGATCGGCAAGCACACGATCGTGATCCGCGCCAACGGCCGGCCCGAGATCCTGCCCGAGGACAAGGACGCGGTGCCCCTTTATCAGGTGCGGCTCAACACCCGCTGGTGGGCCTCCGAGATGCTGACCCTGGTCGGCTTTGCCTACCTCTCCTATGACAACAACGCGACGGTCCTCGAGGTCAACCCGGACCTCACCCGGACCCGGGTCTTCGATGACGCGGTGCGCTTCGGTGCGGGGCTGCAGATGCAGGCGAGGTTCTAGGATGCCAAACCTCGACCTGACGCTGAAGAAGGACCTGTCGATCTTCCGCCAGCTGTCGCTCGGCACCTGGGAGACGTCGTACGACTCGCAGGTCTACGGGACGATCGAGCTCGAGATGGACCGGGCGCTCGAGTACATCGAGCGCTTCCGCGAAAAGACCGGCAAGCGGCTGACGGTGACCCACCTGGTGGTCAAGGCGGTGGCCGAGACCCTGCGCCGCTACCCGAGCGCCAACGCGGTGCTGCGCTTCGGGCGGATCTACCTCCGCAAGCGCATCGGCGTCTTCATGCAGGTGGCGATGACCGAAGACGGGGACAAGCCGGATCTCTCCGGGTTGACGGTCTTCGACATCCCCGACAAATCGCTGGCCGAGCTGGTCGAAGAGGTGGAAGACAAGGTGTCGGCGATCAGGGCGCGCAAGGACCCGGTGCTCGAGAAGAGCCGCAACCTGCTGGCGATGCTCCCCGGGATGCTGATCAACCCGACCCTCAAGCTGATGTCGGCTCTGACGATCGGGCTCAACCTCGATCTCGGCTTCCTCGGAGTGCCGAAAGATCCGTTCGGGTCGGTGATGGTGACCAACATCGGCTCGCTGGGGCTCGACGCGGCCTTTCCGCCGCTGGTGCCCTACACCCGGGTGCCGATCCTCCTCGCCCTCGGGCGGGTCAGCGACACTCCGGTGGTCCGCGATGGCGAGGTGGTGATCCGCAAGGTGCTGAAGGTCAACGCGACCTTCGACCACCGCTTCATCGACGGCTACCACGCGGCGATGATGTCGCGCGTCCTGCGCGACTGGCTCGAGAACCCCTTCGAGCGCTTCGACAGCCTCGACTAGGCCCATAGCCAGGGCGGGCGCGTCGCTCAGACTGGTGGACCTCGGGGGCTGTTCGACGATCTCAGCCACGGCCCCGACGGTTTGGTCGGACTGGCCGAGCGGCGAGGGAGGCTTCACTGAGCGACCCGAGTCGTGTGAGGGCCCCGATCTTGTCCGAGTTGGTGGTCGGCATCGTCGTGCCGGTGGTGTCGTAGACGTTGTACGAGGTGGCGTCGGGCACCGCGTTCCAGTTGATGGCGAGCCGCCCCACGCCCGGCACGGCGGGGCGGCTGATGCTACTGCGTCAGCCTGACCACCAGCCGGGCGAGGCCGTTGGAAGTCTCGGAGATTCTCCCCGTGACGTAGGCGTCGCCGTTGTCATTGATCGCGAGGCCAACGGCTTCCTCGTCGCCCTGCTGCCCAAAACGTCGCGACCACCGGTGCGCTCCTGACGAAGAGAAGCAAGCAATGAACAGGTCCCTTCCTCCGGCGCTGGACAGCTTCGCTCCGCCGAAGTCCACCGTCCCTCTGAAGGCTCCCGCGATGCAGACCCCGCTTGGATCGACGGCCACGGCGTTGCTGCTCTCGGAATAGCCGTTGCCGAACCGCTTGGACCATCGGTGAGCGCCGCCCGGGCCGAAGCTCGCCAGGAACACGTCCAGGGAGTTGCCTGACGCGGTTAGAATGTTGCCGTCAAGATCGGCGGTGCGACCGAAAAGCCCGGTCGCGTAGATGTTCGCGCCGTCGATGGCGATGGAGTTGCCGTAGTCCTGCCCGATATTGCCAAAGTGTTTCGACCAGCGAGGGGCTCCCATCGAGCTGTAGCTGGCGATCACGATGTCTTGCCCACCGGCGCTGGTCACGACGCCGTCGCCGAAATCGACGTCGCCGACGAAGCTCCCGATGAGGGTCACGTTCCCGTCGCGGTCCAAGGCCACCCCTCTGCCCTTGTCCTCGCTGGAGTCGCCGAAGCTCCTGCCCCAGCGCAGGCTGTCACGCGAGCGAAAGCTGCCGACGAAGATGTCCCGTTGAGCGGCGGCCTTCAGCGTCGCTCCAGCCAGATCCACCGAGCACATGAACCAGCCCGCGACGGCAAATCCCGTGTCGCTTGCCGCCAGCGAGCTGCCGACATCGGCGTGACAGGATGAGCCGTAGCGCCTGGACCAGCGATGCACGCCATCCGACGTGTAGCTGGCGACGAAGATGTCGCTGCCGCCGGCGCTGGCCAGCGTCCCGTCGCCGAAGTCCACCTTATTGGAAAAATCGCCGGTGACGATGACGTTGTCCTGATCGTCGATGACCACCGCTAGGCCGTGGTCGTCGGCAGCTCCCCCGAACGGTCGGGCCCAGCGATGGGAGCCATCCGGTCCAAAGCTGGCGACGAAGATGTCGCGACCGCCGGCGCTGGTGAGCTTGCCTCCTCCGAGGTCCACCGTTCCGCCGAAGTCGCCCACGACCGTCACGTTGCCGGCGCTGTCCACCGCTACGTCGCCGCCCCGAATGGTCTCGAGACCGCCCTGGCCTGCCACCAGACGGGCGACCACGCCGCTCTCGAGCTCGGGTTGCCAGCTGTCCGGCGGATGTGGCAATTCTTCGCTCGTGCCCGCGTTGAACCCGGCCCGAACACATGCCCCCTGCGTCACCAGTCCGACAAGACACGAGATGGCGGCGCTCTTTCCGAAACGCCTGAGTAGCAGCCCTCGCTTCATCCGACGGCATCATAACAGAAGGGTGTCATCTGCCGATGTGCCGCCGGCAGAGCATCCGAAATCTGTCAAGCCGGATGAGACACCCGCCGTCACAACCGTTACTTTTGAGATCGATCCCGAGGTGGCGGAGAAACTTGCTGCCTGGCACACAGCAGCCGTCTAGGCCCACTACCAGGCCGGTCGCGTATGCTTCGATCTATCGCGAGGGCGAGGCGATCTTGCTCGCGGGGTGGCCGGAGCTGCGCGCGCCGTAGAGGCCGCAGCCGAGGGCCACGGCGTGGTCGGGGCTGACCACGGTCTTGATCTCTCGCTGGAAGAACTCCTCGAGCGCCGCGCGAACGAACGGGATCCGCGTGGTCCCGCCGCTGACCACCACCGCCGTGGCCTGCTCGGGCTTGATCTCGATCGACTGCAGCGCCTCGCGGCAGGTCTCGAGCGAGCGGTTGAGCAGGGGCATGCAGACTCGCTGGAGGGTCGGTCGGTCGAGGGGCTGGACCAGGTCGATCGGGTTGGGCGCCTCGACCACCCGGGGGAGCTCGACCTTGGCGGTCTCGGCCGCCGACAGCTGCCGCTTGGCGCGCTCACAGGCGAAGAGCAGCCGTTGCCACTCCACCGCGCGCTGCTGCAGCTGGATCTCGGTTCGTCGCCAGAAGGCGTTGGCCACCGCGTCGGCGAGGGAGTGGTCGAAGTCGTCGCCGCCGAGCCAGGCGTCGCCCCGGGTGGCGAGCAGGCGGTACTTCTCGCCGCTGAGATCGAGGACCGAGAAGTCGAAGGTGCCGCCGCCGAAGTCGTAGACCGCGACTCGCTCGCCGGCGGAGGGCTGCTGGCAGCGGTGGGCCAGCGCGCTGGCCAGGGGCTCCTCGAGCATGCCGATGACGTCGAGCCGCGCCACCTTGGCGGCGCGGACCAGCGCCTTGCGCTGGCCCTCGTGGAAGGCCACCGGCACGTTGAGGATCACCTTCGACCCCTGATGCCCGAGGCGCTTCTCCACCAGATCGCGCAGCATGCCGAACAGCTCGGCGCAGACCTGCACCCCGGCGTGCTGCTCGCCGTCGACGTCGAGCAAGATCGAGTCCTCCGGACCCTCCGTGGCGTGAAATGGCGCCGACTGGAGGTAGCCGGCGACGGTCGGATCGGAGT
>JAUVBO010000682.1 GCA_030591195.1 Pseudomonadota bacterium | reverse complement strand
GCCGCGCGCAGGCGCTCGAGCTGCTGGCGGCGGGCTTCGACGACCCGCGAGTCACCGGGCCGTTCTCGGCGGTGCTCTGCTTCGGGCTGATGCAGATCCTGACCCGCGATCAGGTCGCCGCGCTCCGCGGCCGGATCGAGAGCTGGCTCCCCCGGGGCGGGCTACTGCTGCTCGGAGCCTGGCACGAGGGCGACCCGTCCTTCGAGGGGATCGCGCGCGATTGGACCGCCATCGGCGACGGCAGCTACCGCAGCGCCGATGGGCGCACCCGCACCTTCTTCGCCCCCGGCGAGGTGCTCGGCTGGTTCGACGGCTGGCAGCTGCTACACCACCGCGAGCACCTCGGCCCCTGGCACCGCCACCAGCCAGATGGCGAACGCGAGCGCCACGGCGACGTCGAGCTGGTGGTCCGTCGACCTACTTGATCTCGAGCAGCAGCTCGGTCTGGCCGCTGTAGCTCACGGCGACCTCGGCCTGCTGGTCGAGGTCGGCGAAGCCAAGGGTGGCTCCCATCCACGAGGGCAGGCCAGCGATCGACCCGCAATCGATCTGCTGGACGTCGTAGCCCAGCTGGTCGAGGGCCGTGCGGTAGGGCACGACGAAGGTGTACGCGCCGTCGGCGGCTGGCTTTGTCGAGTGGCAGCTCACGCCGCAGGGCTGACACTTGCTCTGCTCGTAGAGCTTACCGTCCCAGCTCACCATCAGCTCGGCGCCCGGGGCCAGCTCGAGGTAGCAGGGCGCCGGGTCGCCGTGCATGTTGTTCGCGCACAGATCGGCGCAGCTGTCGCAGCTGCCACCGAACAAGCCGCTGCCCGGCTCGTACTGCTCGCCCCCGCTGCCGCGGATCGAAAACGGCCTCGCCCGCATCCCGTCGAGGTAGAGCGTGCCGATGCCCGTGTTGCGGATCGTCACCGCGACCGCCACGCCCGGCGGCTCGGTGGCCGGCTCACAGGTCGCCGGCTCGAGCACGCAAGAGCCATCGGCGCAGACCTCGAACGGCGCCGGGTCGCACAGGCCCCCGGTGCAGCGGGCGGTGTGGACCTCGCCCTTTTCGCAGAACGTGAACTCGTACCCTTCGCTGCCGCCGTCGCCGGCCGTGGTCTGGCTGTCACCGCCCGGCTGTCCGCTGTCGCCGCCGCCGGCCTGACGCTCGCCGCAGCCGATGATCGTCGTCAACGCGACCAGCAGTCCGATCGAGAGCCTTCGCATCGTGTACCTCCTTTGGGAGTGTGTCATCCCCATTGAACGCGAGACGGAGATACGCAAGGGGCGTGCCACGAGATTCCACCGTGATCTCGCAACAGGCGGCCCCCAGAGTGCCATTCTTACTCCGAAGGTGACTCAGTCTGTGCCGTCGATGGCTCAGGTTCTGGGTCCAGCTCGGCGTCTCCGTCCAGCTCGGCGTCGGGGCGCGACTCGGCGTCGGGACCCGGCGGCTTGATGCCCTTGCTCAGCGCGTAGGGCGTCCCGATCAACACGTAGAGCGCCGCACAGCAGAACAGGTACTCGGGGAAGATCCGAGCGAAGCCGAAGACGTAGGTGCAGGCGACGTTGGCGAACTGGAAGATGTTGGTCGCCAGCGACTTGCGCACGATGAGCTTGGGCAGAGGCAGGCGGCTGATCTTCCACGACGCCAGCACGAAGGCCAGGCCCGGGAGGGCGGCAAGGTAGGCGGGCGGCAGGTTGTGCTCGCGGGCGGTGAGGAAGCAGGTGCAGACCAGCGCACCGGCGAGGGTAGTCGGCAGGCCGAAGAAGTAGTCCTTGCCGTAGGTCTCGGTCAGCACGTTGAACTTGGCCAGGCGCAGGGCCGAGCAGATGGCGTAGGAAAAAGCGCCGACGTAGACCACGTAGCGGTACTGCGGGAAAGGTGGCTCGACGAGGACCGGGTTGTTGCCGGCGAAGGCCGCGAGCATGATCGTCGCCGGCGCGATGCCGAAGGTGATCAGGTCGCTGAGGCTATCCATCTGCATGCCGAAGGCGCTCGAGGCGTTGAGCAAGCGCGCCGCGGTCCCGTCGGCCTTGTCGAGCAGCACGCACCAGAGCACCGACCAGCAGGCGCCGTCGTAGTTGCCGGCGGTGGCTTGGGTGATCGCGACCAGGCCCAGCGCGATGCTGATGCAGGTCACCAGATTCGGCACGAGGTAGCGCCAGCTCATCGCGAAGGAGCATAGGCGGCGAGGCGCGCCTTCCGCAACCGTGGTGAGGCGAGCGGTGTCAGTTGAGCGTGCGCGCGGGCTCCGGGAACGCGGTCAGCGCCGCCTGAGCCAGGCGGCGGGGTCCACCGCTCGCTGCCGGTGCCGGACTTCGAAGAGCACCGCCGGTCGCCCGCCGAGCGGATCCTCCCCGGCGCGACCGATCACCTTGCGGCGAGAGACCCGGTCGCCGACGGCGACGTTGACCCGGCTGAGGTAGCCGGTGAGGGTGTAGAAGCCGTCGCCGTGGTCGATCAGCACCACCTGGCCGTAGCCCGCGAGGGCGCGCGCGAGGCGCACCGTGCCGCTGGCCACCGCGCGCACCCTGGCCCGGGGCCGGCTCCGGATCGTCACCCCGCTGCGAGACAGCTTCAGCCCGGTGCGAGGGTCGACCCCTTCGCCGAAGCGGGCGACGATCGGCCCCTTGGTCGGCCGGGGCAGCTTGCCACGCAGGCCGGCGAAGGCCTCCACGCCCCCAGAAGTGAACCGACCGTGTCGCAGGCGATACGAGACCTTGTTGACCTCACGCAGCAGCCGACGCTGACGCGCCGACAGCTCGCCCGAGATCCGCCGGCGCAGTCGGCGATTCCGGCTGATCCGGCGCAGCAGCCGCTGCTGCGCGCGCCGCACGCGTTCGAGGTCCAGCTTGCTGGCGCGGGTCTGCCGCACCAGCCGCTGCTGGCTCGCCCGCTCCTGGCCGAGGGTGGCGCGCTCGGTGGCCAGCCGGGCCACCTCGCGCCGGTAGAGGCGCAGCTCGTCGACATCACGCTCGATCAGCCGGGTCAGCGCGCGGCCGTTGACCCGCGCCCGATGTCCCCCCTCGGCCTCGACCAGCAGGCGCACCAGGCTGCCGCGGGAGAGCTTGTAGAGCGCCCGCAAGCGATGGCGCAGGTGCACCCGCCGCCGCGCCGAGCGCTTGGTCAGCGCCTCGAGCCGTCGCTCGGCCTCCTTGATCCGGTAGGCCAGCCGCCGGCCACGGTCGTCGAGGTGGTCGAGCCGCTGCTGCTGCTCGATTACCTCGCGGGTGCGATGCTCGAGCTCGGCCAGCGCCGAGCGCTCCTGGACGAGGGTCTTGGTCAGCCCGGCGGCGTTGGCCGGGCTCGCTCCCGACACCAGCAGCAGCAGCCCGAGGGCCCGCAGCTGCTTCACCGCCTCACATGGCGGCTGAGGGCCAGCGAGCTGCCGAGCACCCCGAGCAGCGCCCCGCCCACCACGCCGACCAGCAGCTGGGGCATCGAGAGGAAGGAGAGCTGGACGTTGCTCAGCAGCGAGGCCATCGCCGCCTGCACGCCCGGGGCGATCCAGCGGTAGAGCCCGAAG
>JAUVBO010000912.1 GCA_030591195.1 Pseudomonadota bacterium | reverse complement strand
GCTGCGCGAGAACCTCGCCGCGGTGCTGGTGATGCTCGCCCGCCACGACGGACGACGCGAGGCGCTGGTCGACCCGATGGCCGGCTCGGGCACGATCGCGATCGAGGCCGCTTGCATGGCCCAGGGCCGGCCCCTGCGGATCCCTCCGCGCCAGCCGGCGGCGGTCAAGCTCGAAGCGTTCGCCGCCGCCCTCGAGCGCCCGGCCGAGGCTCTCTTCGGTGATACCCGGCCGCTGATCTTCGCCAACGAGCTCGACCGCAAGGTCGACAGCGCCTCGCGGCGCAACGTCGCCGCCGCGGGCGTCGCCGAGTTCGTCGAGTCGACCTGCGGCGACTTCCGACAGCTCGACGTCGAGCGGATCCGTGACCGCGTGCGCGAGCAGGGCCTCGATCCCGACCGCGGGGTGATCCTCAGCAACCCGCCGTACGGCGAGCGGCAGGACCCCAAGGACCTGAAGCAGCTCTACCGGGACCTCGGTAGCTGGTGCCGTCAGCTCCGCGGCTGGCGGGCGGCGTTCCTGGTGGCCAACGACACCTTCGAGGCGGCCTTCGGCGGACGGCCGCGGATCACCAAGCCGCTCCGCAACGGTCCCCTGGCCGGGCACTTCTTCCTGTATGACCTCTGACCCGCGAGCCGGTCAGCTACGCCCGCTCGGACCGCCCCTGGCACCGGAGACAAAAGGGTGTCTCGGGCCGGGCCTTGAGCCGCGCGTAGCCCACCGGCTCCTCGCAGCGGCGACAGAGGCCGTACTCGCCATGATCGATCGCCGCCCGGGCCGCGGCGACCTGACTCGCGCGCCGCTCGATGTTGCGTCGACCGGCCTTGACCATGCTCTGCTGCTGGATCGCGTCGATGCGCGAGACCCGCCCGAAGGGCTGGTCGAGGTCCACCGGCCGGGCGGCCTCAGCGCTGGCCGCGAGCTCCTCAGCCAGCTCGGTCTGCAGCGCCCGCAGGTCGGCCTCGAGCTCCTCTATCTGCGCCGCGCTCAGCTCGTCCATCGCGAGATTCTCGCCCGATCCCGACGACTCGTCAAAGACCCGGCGGCGGAGCCGCTGCGAGCCGGTCACTGCCGCGAGAGCACATCGGTCTTGCCGTCGCCGTTGAAGTCGCCGAAGGCCAGCTGGCTGATCGGCCGGGACGACGAGTTGAGCACCTTCCAGCTCGAGGTGCCGCCGTAGGACACCTGCCACTTGCCGCCGTCAGCGCGAAAGACGTCGGTCTTGCCGTCGCCGTCGAAGTCGCCGAAGGCCAGCTGACCGAGGGTGTAGGCCGAGCCCGCCAGGGCTGACCACGGCTTGGAGCCGCCGGCCGACATGCGCCACGCCGAGCCGGTCGCGTTGAAGACGTCGGTCTTGCCGTCGCCGTCGAAGTCGCCGAAGCCGAGCTCGGTCACCGGCGTCGTCGAGACGTTGAGCTGCTGCCAGCCCGAGGTCCCACCCCACGAGGCCCACCACTTGCTGCCGTCGGCGCGGAAGATGTCCGTCTTGCCGTCGCCGTCGAAGTCGCCAAATCGCAACGCCGGGAGCAGATAGGCGGAGATGCCGAGCTGCTGCCAGCTGGTGGCGCCCCCGTAGGAGACCCACCACTTGCCGACGTCGACGCGAAAGACGTCGGTCTTGCCGTCGCCGTCGAAGTCGCCGAGGGCCAGGTTCGACAGCAGGTAGGCCGATCCCACCATCTTCGTCCCGCCAAAGCGCGCCGCGCGGTAGGAGTAAAACGACGTCCCGTTGGCCCGGAAGGCATCGTCGGCACCGTCGCCGTCGAAGTCGCCGACGCCGATCTCCGACATCGCCAGGCCAGAGAAGCGGCGCCAGAGCCAGTGCCCCCTGCCGCCGAAGGCGATCATCCAGGCGGACTTGACCGGCTGGCCGTAGAGGTTGTTGCTGCGGGTGATCTTGACGAAGCTCTTCGGGTCGGCGGTGATCACGCTCGGCTGACAGGCGGCGCGGCAGACCTCCTTGTCGGCCATCTTCTGGTAGCCCGGCTCCTCCGGCCACGGGACGAGCGTACAGCCGCCGCTGGAGAGGCAGCCTGGAGCGCTCGGCCAGAACCGCTGGGTCACGCTCGCGGGGGGACCGGCGGGTGGGGCGGCGTGGACGAAGGTGTTGTCGCGGATCGTCGCCGCCTGCTCGGGCACGCCGCGGATCAGCACCGCGGTGTAGGCCGAGATCAGGAAGGTGTTGTGGTGCACCAACATCGAGGTGCCGGCGGCGTCGGGAAAAAAGCCCTTGTCGAACCCGCCGTGCATGTCGAAGGCGTGGCCGTTGGCGCCCGGCAGGACGATGTTGTGGCAGGCCTCGTAGCTGCTACCCGGGTAGCCGGTGGAGGCGATGGCGTGGCGGTTGAAGTTGAAGACGTTGGAGCCGATCACCGGATCGGCGCGGCTGGTGACCACGCCGTAGCCGAGGCCGGCGCGCCGGTTGTGGTGCATGTCGTTGTGGTGGACGCGGACGCCCCTGGCGCTGACCGAGACCGCCGCTGTCGGCCAGCCGTAGAGCTCGTTGTTGTCGATCTCCACGTCCCAGGTCGGGGAGCCCGACTTGGGCCGGACGTAGATCCCGGTCGCCAGCGGGCTTTGGTAGACCACGCCGACGCTGGTGTCCGGGCCGCGGATCCGCAGACCGGTGATCCGGACCGGGTCACCGACGACGCGGAACATCACGCCGTTGTTGCCGCCGTTGCTGTCGTGGGCGCTGGTGTAGATCAGCGCCCCGAACCAGCCCTCCTATCCCCCCCCCCAGGCCAGGGTCAACCCACCGCGAATCTCGAACGCCGAGGCCATCACGCTCGAGAGGTCGATCGCCGCGCCGTCGGCGAGGT
>JAUVBO010000814.1 GCA_030591195.1 Pseudomonadota bacterium | reverse complement strand
GCACTGTGGCCGCTGCTATCCCACGGGCCAAACTGCACGTAGGTGTAGCGCCACTCGAGCAGGTTCAGCCCGCCCTCGAGGGTCGCAAACAGCTGGGTCCACTTGGTGCCCCAGACCGCGGTGCCCCCCACCCGCTGGCCGATGTAACCCGAGCGCAGCCGCAGGCTGGCGGTGTCCGGCGCGGTGAGGTCGATCGGCGCGCCAGTGACGGGATCGGACCCGACCCCCGGGACATCGGCCGCGTCCCTGAGCCGCGCGCCGCCCGGGTCCGCGATGTCGATGTCGAGCGAGAAGAACCCGGCCGTCGGGTAGATGAACAGCTCGCTCTTGGTCGGCGGGTTGAAAAAGCTCAGCTTCCAGCCCCGGGAGGTCGCCTCGCCCGAGGCGAGGGTGAAGGGCGAGCCGCCGCTGGGAGCCGTGGTCTCGGTGCTGACCCAGGCCCCGCCGCCGAAGTAGCCGAACTCGAGGCCGGACAGCGCGCCGAGGTAGGTCCGCCACCAGGCCTTGGGGGGCCGCTTGAGCTGCTCGGCTCGCGGCTTGACCGGACCATCCTCGGGAAGCTCATAGTGCGCGTCGTCAGTGATCAGCTGGAAACGCGACACCCCGTAGACCGAGGCCAGCTCGCCGTGCTCGTCGAAGTCGAAGCGCTTGCGGCCGCGCCGGGTGTCCCAGGAGTGGTGCTCGAAGCGCGGCGGCAGAGACCACATCCCGGGATTTTGCCGCTGGGACCACCAGAGGTGGACCCGCCGGATCGCGCTGTCGATCGCCGCGCCGTGGGCCAGGGCGTACGCGTCGTCGAGCGGACCGGTGCGGAACCAGGAGTAGAAGATGATCGAGTATGACTCGGAACCAGAGGCCGAGAGGCCCACCTCCGGGGCGAGCGTCAGCCCGGGTGGCGGGCGCAGGCCGAGCCTGATGTTTCCCCGGGCGTGGCCCCACTGGGGCGTGAAGGGCAGCAGCCCCAGGGTGCCCGCGGCGTAGATGTCGAGGAACACCGTCCGGTGGGAGCTGTAGCCGGCGGTGTAAAAGATCTCGGCCTCGATCGGCGGCTTCTTCGGATCTCGCCGGGGGAAGGCCCCCTCGAGCCGCTTGACCAGCCCGTCGCGAAATCGCTTGGCGTCGTCGACGGTCACGGCGCCCTGGGCGAGCAGGGACACCCGACCGACCTTGACCCCTCCCTCGTACCGCTCAGCAGCTCGAGCCCACCGGCTCTGGGGCGGCATCTTCGGGGTCGGCAGGGCTCTCGGCGGCGCGCAGGCACCGAGGATCAGCCCCAGCAAGGCAAGCATGGGCTTGGCGGCCTGTGACGCACCGCGCCCTGGAGCCACAGGCGACCCTGGCACGTCCTGCGTCACGGGGGCCGCGCTGAACAGGTTTGGGGTCGGGTGGCTTCGCATGCGGACTCAACCAAAGGATCGACGTTGCCGGCGCCTAAGGCAACCCGATTCCCCTTCCATCGATTCGCTGAGCCCTCGGGTCAGCAAGCCGTGTGCCGCACCGACCGCCGCCCTGCTTCAACCGGTTAGCGGCGCCGACGTGACGGCGGTCACGGGCAGAGACACCCCGACCGCGACAACCCTGTCAGATCTCCCTCGGCGCCGGCGCCCGGTGATATGCTCGACGAAGAGGTGACCGGATGGCTATTGACGACACCGTTCGCTACGAGCTGCTCAAGCTGCTGCTGCAGGTGGCATGGGCCGACCACGAGGTCCAGCCGGAGGAGCGCGCCGTGGTGCACGGGTACGCCGAGAAGCTCCACCCCCCCCTGGTGTCGACCGAAGCCCTCGACGCCTACCTCGACGGGCGCGCGCCCCTGCCGCCGCCGGACCTCGAGCTGCTCAAACAACACCGGGAGGAGGCGATGTTCGTCGCCAAGAGCCTGGTCCGCGCCGACCTGCAGATCCTCGCCGAGGAGGCCGCGCTGATCGAGCAACTGCGCGACACCCTCTACGAGCGGGGCTGAGCTTCACTCGTGCCGCCGGTGAGACGGCGGCAGCCTGCGCCGACCAGCAGCCCCAGAGCGGCGACCTCCAGGCCGGCGGCCCCCAGGCTCGCGCCCGCCAGCGACAACGCCACCGACGACCAGGCGCTGACCCAGGGAAGCAGCGGCGGCTCGGTCAGCGGCCAGCCCACCAACCCGATCAGCACGGCCGCTGGCGCGAGCGCGGCGCAGCTGGCAGCAGCCGCCGCCCTCGGCAGCCCGACCCGCAGGCCCCCGCGCCACAGCTGAAGCCCGACCCCGGCGAACACGACGACCGCCGCCGGCCAGAGGGCCAGGGGCAGCGCCGGGTAGATGTAGGCGCGCGAGAGCGAGGGCGCGCCCAGCAGCCACCAGATCACCAGCGCGCCGGCCCCCGCGGGCCAGCAGAGACCGAGCGTCAGGAGGCTCGCCCAGCCCCCAGCGGCGGCGAGCCAGCCCGCGGCCAGCAACAGCACCACGCCGAGGACCAGCCCCGGCAGACGGGCCGTCCACCCCGGTGTGAGGATAGCCGTTGGGGCGGCCTGATCGCGCCGCTCGCCTAGCAGGCTGCCGAGGGCTCGGCCCTGGCTGCAGGAGGGCGCCGCGACACCGATCCGGTCGGCGATCACGCGGTTGAGGTCGAGCATCGAGCCCGCTCCGCGGCGACCGGCGGGCAGCCCCGGCCCGGCGAGGCAGCAGCGGACCCAGCGCACGTCGGGCTCGAGCCCGCCGTGTCCCCCGCCGGGCAGGTGGCCGTGGTCAGACAGCGCCACCAGCGTCCAGTCGGGCCGCCTGACGTCGAGCAACCGGGCGAGCAACCGGTCGGCATCCCGCGCCTCCGCCAGGTACTCGGCCGAGGCCGCGCCGTGGCGGTGTCCAGCGCGGTCCACGCCGAGGGCGTGGATCAGGACCAGCGCCGCGTCGGACCCCGCTGCGGCGAGCGCCTGCCGCCCCAGCTGCTCGTCGCTCCACCGCCCCTCGCCCACCGCCGGCGCGTCAACCCGGCTAAAGGGAAACGACGAAGCGATCTCGCGGTGGGCATCGGCCACGGCCACCGACCGACCGCCCCAGCGCGCGAGCTGGGCCTGCAGCGAGGGGAAGACCGTCCGCGGCAGCCGGCGGATGACGAACTGGACGCCAGATTGAGCCTGCCAGGTGC
>JAUVBO010000945.1 GCA_030591195.1 Pseudomonadota bacterium | reverse complement strand
GCCCGCGGCGCTGGAGCCTCCGTCGAGGTCGTGCTTGCTGAGGGGCGCCTGCGACACCACGTCCGTCGTTGTCGCGACAAACGGGTTTGGCTCGATCGGGTCCACCGTCCGCGGCGCTGGCTGGGGAGCGGGATCGGGACCGGAGCCGCTGTTGCATCCCGGACCGTCGTTGGTGGCGAAGGAGAACGACAGGGGCTGCGGCGCGAAGCTCCACTGCTCGCTGTTCGACCAGAGCTCGGCGTCGATCTCCTTGTCGATCTCGAACTCCGCGATGTCGATGGTCTCGTCGTCGAAGTAGTAGTCGAGCTCGACCTGCACCGACGGGTAGAGCACCAGGTCGAGCGCGAGCTTGTTCCGCGTGTGGAAGCTCGCCTGCCCATCCTGTTGGAGCTGACAGGTCTCGGGCCAGGCCGCGCGCTGGCCCTCGGTGGCGTGGGTCAAGGGCTGCCCGACCGTGGGGGTGGTCTCGATCCGGTCGCCGACGAGCTCGCCGCGCAGGCGGGCGCCCACGTGCACTGGCACCTGGACCTTGATTTGAATGCCGTAGATCGTCATCGGAAGGACGGTGAAGGTGTACAGGTGGACCTTGGGAGAGTCGATGGAGATCTGGACCTTGTGGTCCGACGAGCCCTCCAGGTTGAACGGCGAGAAGCGCTGCTCGTCGCGGATCAGTCGGTTGAGATCCGCAGGGGCAAACGGGATCTCCTTGTCGATCGTCAGGCCGAACACCTTGAGGCCGTTGAGCCGGACCGAGCCGACGACGTTCCACTCCAGACCCATGCCGAAGACGCCCTGCTCGGCGTCGCCCCGGTAGCTCAGCTCTGCCGCCGCCGAGCTACGATCCAGCCTGGCGACCCCCGGCAGCACGGCGTCGAAGCCGCCCTTGACCGAGGCAACGAACCTGACCTGAACCTTGCTGTCGGCGGGCTGCCAGCCGCTGTCCCAGCCGAGGGTCTTGAACCAGGGGGCGTCGTGGCTGAAGCGAACCGGAGCCTCCGCGACCTCGGCCGTCGCCTGGGCTGGCAGCAGCATGCCGACCAGGATCAGCGTGATGAGCGTCGTGGCGGATTTCTTGGCAACTCCGAGTCTGGTCTTTTGCATGCTCGGGAACATTGCAACCCCCGAGCCACCACCGAGCGACCTGCGAGCGCAGGAGGCCCTTTCGGGCGCCGGCGCACCACCAGTCGAGCCGGTGGTCGGCGCAAGGCGCCAATATCAGGGAGGAAGCGGCACCCCGATTCGGACGACCTGGGTGGCCAGCCCGCCGAGATATCGGAATCTCGTTGAAGTTGTTGGTGTTTACGGGGCCTCGCTCCTTGCCCGGTTGGTGACACGCCTTGCGCGATCAGGGGGGACCCTGGGCCCCATCGGGTGCAGGACTCCGAGAGAACGAGCGGTGCTCATGGCGCCCAGCGCAGGCAGGTCCCGGCCGCGTCGTCGGCCGGGATGAAGCCGTGGTGCCTTCCGAGCCAGTAGGCGACCAGGTAGTCCACGCCGGGAAAGACCAGCAGGTCGCTCGAGATGTCGCTGGCGAGGGCGTACGGGTTGTGCTGCCAGATGAAGTCAGCCGGTCGGCGATCGTCGACGTCGAGCGCAACGCTCGAGTTTCCGGGGCACTCGCTGTCGGCGGGGTACTCGCCGCTGTGGTCGACCTTCCAGCAGACCTTGGGCGGCGGGGCGAACAGGCCCAGCTGCTGCACCGACGCGTCGATCTCGGCCGACGAGAGAGACCCGGGATATTGCGCCGCGGTGATGAAGTCGAAGTAGACGTTCTTGTGATCCTTGACGTGGATCGTCTGGTCGTTCCACAGCTTGCCAACGAGGAAGTCCTTCTGCAGCCCGAGCTTGATCGCCGGATCGGTCTCGAGTCGGATCAGGTTGTACAGCGGGTGGTAGACGATGGTCAGGCCGTAGTACTTGCGGAAGCAGCTCGTCGCGTTGATGAAGATGTACTGCTTGATGATCGCGAGCCACTTGCCGATGTTCTGCTGGTAGTGGGCCGCGATCGCCGCGCGCTGGGTGGCATACGCCGGCACGCCCTCGGTCACCTGCAGGGCCACCCGCAGGATGTTGGCCAGCATCACCGCGCTGCCCGACCGCGGAATCGGCGGCAGCAGCGGTCCGATCAGCGGAACCTGCTTGAGCACCGTGGAGAAGTCCGGGATGAACTCGCGCACGCCGCGCATCGACGAGCCATCGTAGTCGGAGGAGCTGTCGTCGGTGCCGATCTGGATGTAGATCGCGCCGTCGACCAGCTCCTCGGGGATCAGCACCACGTGCTGCATGTCGATCAGCAGGGGCAGCGTCTGCCAGCCGCCGAGCTTGAACTTGACCTTCACCGGGATCTGCTTGCGGACCTTGATCAGCTCCATGGCCAGGGGGATGACGGACTTGCGGATCATCTCCTTGTGCTTCTCCGAGGTCAGCAGGTCATAGGCCAGCGACATGCCGTTGAGCACGCCCTGGTACATGTCGCGGCTGGTCTCGCCGTGCCAGAAGATCTGTTTTCCCTGGTAGGTCTTGGTGTGGAACTCGAAGCTCGCGGGGTCGTAGATCGCGTCGAGCAACGGATCGGCCCCCAGCGGAGCCCACAGGCGCGCCATGTACCCCGGCTGGCCGGTGACCTCGAACAGCTGGGACAGGCTCTCCACCAGCGCCTCGGTCTTGCGCAGCGCGTCAGGGGCATGGGTGGTCTGAAACCGCAGCGCCTGAGCCATGAGGT
>JAUVBO010000623.1 GCA_030591195.1 Pseudomonadota bacterium | reverse complement strand
TCTTCGGCATCCCCGGCATCCTGATGGGGATCGCCGGCTTCGCGCTCGCGCTCTACCTCTCGGCGCAGAAGATCTTCTTCGGTCTGCAGCTCTCGAAGAGCCCGATGCTGTTGCTGGCGATCCTGTTGATACTGCTCGGCTTCATGATGGTGATGCTCGGCGTGCTCGCCGAGGTGATCATCCGCACCTACCACGAGAGTCAGGGCAAGCCGACCTACCGGATCCAGCTGGAGCTCCCGGCGAAGGGCGCGACCGCGGAGGGCGCGACCGCGGCGGCGGAGATCCCGCAAGAGGGGGCATGATCTGGAGGGCTGCTGCGGCCGCTTGCCTGCTCGTCGCCGGTTGTGCCTTCGACGAGGGCGGGATCGAGCGCGTTGACGCGTCCGAGCCGGACGCCGCGCTCTGGGGCGACGCGCAGCCGCCTCTCGAGCTCGGGGCCGATCTGCGGATCACCGATCCGGACCTCGGCTCCCCCGCCGGGGACGGCGGCGCGTGCAAGCCGGTCTGCATCAACGACGAGGCATATTGCGAGTCCGGCGACGGACTCCGGCGCGACTGCAGCCTCGGATGCAATGTTGCCGGCGACGACTGCGCGCTCTTCGCGCCTGGCACGGTCCCCCCCGACTACCTCCGACAGGGCAGCGTAGAGTGGACCGTGCGGGGCGACACCTCGATCGATACGACCACTGGCCAGCTCGAGGTCGACGGGGCCGCCGCGGGCTATCCCCAGGGGATCAAGGTCTTCGGCTCGACGGACCACCACATCCTGCTCGTCGGTAGCCTGATCGTCACCAGCGGGGCGAGACTGCGGGTGCGCGGCGAGCGCTCGCTGATCATCGTCGCCAGCGAGACGATCCGTGTCCTGGGTACCCTGGATTGCTCGGCCGACGGGCCCGATCCAGGTCCTCGGGGGAGCGTCGGTGGCACCGGACAGAACCGCGGGCAAGGCTGCGGCGGCGGGCATCCCGGCAACGATCCCAACTTTTTGCTACCCCCGTTCACCGCGGGGGCAGGGGGGAGCTTCGGCGGCCAGGGGGGCGGTGGGGGCGGAACCGACGGGCCAGCGAGCAGCGCGCCTTGTGGTGCCATCGCGCTACAGCCGCTAGCCGGTGGCAGCGGCGGCGGCGGGGGCGTCGGGGGCACCCGTGGCGGCGCTGGCGGCGGCGCCGTCCAACTCTCGGCGTGGAGTCGGGTCGAGGTCGGACCGGCCGGGGTCATCGATTGCGGCGGGGGGGGAGGCGGCGGTGCCGGCGCGCCACCCCCGAGCTCTGGTGGAGGTGGGGGCAGCGGTGGCGCGATCAGGATCGAGGCCCCGCGGGTGATCATCGCCGGCGTCCTCGCCGCCAATGGTGGCGGTGGTGGCGGTGGCGCGATCCTCTCCGAGGCCGGCCAGGACGGGGCCGACGGGACGGCGAGCGCGGAGCGCGCTGCCGGTGGCCTCGGCATCGACGGTCTGCTCTCCGACGGCGGTGAGGGCGGCAAGGGCAGCGGCGGCGACGCGCTCGAGGGCGCTCAGGGCGGTGCCTTCGAGTCCGCAGGGGGCGGTGGGGGCGGCGCTGGGCGTATCGTGCTGAGGTTCGCCACAGGCGCTGTCGCGACGCCGAAGGAGATCACGCCGTCGACGGGGCCCGCCCGGGTGCAGCTGACGCTCGAGGCCATCGATTGAGACTGAGACCCGTCAGGATCATCCACGCCCTGGCTTCGTCGATCCTCGTCACGCTGGCTGGCGCCTGCGGCTATCGACCGGTGGCGGTGGCGCCCCTCGCCTCACGCAGCGCGGTCTTCGTCGCCTCGCCCCTCCTCGCGCCCGGGATCGCCGCCGTCGAGCTGGGTCCGACCCTGCGGCGGGCACTGGGGCAACAGCTCGCGCGTCGGGGGGTCAGGCTGGCGTCTCGCCGCCGGCCTGGGGTAGCCGTGCTCGGCTGTCGGGTGGTGGCGCTATCGCAGGCGCGCGTGACCATCGGCGCCGATGGGGTGCGCGCGACCACGCCGCGCCTGCGCGTCGATCTGTGGCTCGTCGACGGCGCTCGAGGGACGATCTGGCGCACCGGCTACGTCGAGGCCGACCAGCCGCGTTCACTGCCGGGGGAGACCCTCCGGGCCGACGAGGCACGCCGGTGGGCGCTGACGCGCCTGGCCGGCCGTGTCGCGGCGCTCGGCGTGGAGCGGCTGATCGACGCCGCCCGGTAGACCGGTCATTGCTGAGGGCCCTGACCCGCTCGCCTCCAGTACCGCATCAGGATCTTGTCGACCTCGGCGGCGTCGGGTGCCCGCGGGTGGAGCTCGAGGTAGAGCAGGTAGGCCCCCGCCGCACGCTGGGCGTCGTGACGGCGCGCGAGGGCGATGCCGAGCCCCCGATGGGCTCGCGGGCTCGAGGGCAGGGCGTCGATCGCCTCGCGGAACAGATCCGCGGCGAGGCGATCGCGCCTGCCGAGCAACGCGCTGTAGCCGGCGGCGGTCAGCTTGGCGCTGCGAGCCTGGGCGTCGGGGGTGAAGTCGACCTTGGGCGGAAAGTACAGCCCGCTGGCAGCGAGCTGTTCCCGGATCGGCGCGATGTCGGTCTGCACCTTGGCCCCCCGTAGGGTCAGCTCGTAGATTGTCTTCCACAGCTGCACCAGGGCATGGGGTTGCTCGCGGTGCCTGACCAACAGCCGCACCAGGGTCGACAGCGCCGCGTCGTACCGTCCCTGCCGGCGGTAGAGATCTGCGAGCACCAGGTTCACTCGGCTGCGCGCGACCCCGAGCCGCCGAGCGGCCTTGAGGTGCCCGAGGGATTGTTCGGCGCCCCGGTCGCGCGCGTAGATCGCGGCCACGGCGAGGTGGATCTCGCCTGCTGGCTCCCCGCGGTCGCGCATCTCGGCGGTCAGCGCACCGGCGCGGTCGGCCGCCGTGGGCTGGGCGATCGCGGGTCTGACCGCTGCGCCGAGCAGGGTCACGGCGACCAGGCTGAGGTTTGTCACGGGCAACATTTCACACCTTCCAGCCGAGAGGAGCGCGACTGAGCACTACCCGGCCGCTCTTGATCACCAGCCGCGCGTGGTTCTCCCCGTAGTGGTAGGGCACGTAGCGGTAGTCGGGGACGTCGAAGACGACCAGATCGGCCCGTGCGCCAGCCTCGATGACGCCGATCTCGCCCTCCCGGCCGATGGCCCGCGCCGCGTGGCGGGTGACGCCTTGCCAGGCCTCCTCGCAGGAGACGCGCATCTGGGTGCAGCAGAGTGACATCATCAGCGGCAGCGAGGCGGTGAGGCTGGTCCCGGGGTTCAGATCGGTTCCGATGGCTAGCGGCACGCCCGCTTCGGCGAGATCGCGCGCCGGCGGCCAGGGGCAGCGGCAGGTCAGCGCGGCGCCGGGGAGGAGGACCGCCACGGTGCCGGCCCGGCTCATGGCGGCGATCCCCTCGGGGCTGATCTCCTCGAGATGGTCGGCGGAGGCTGCGCCGAGCTCGGCGGCGAGCGCGGCTCCGCCCTGGTCGCTGAACTGCTCGGCGTGGATCCTCAGCCCCAGCCCGGCGTCGCGGGCTGCGCTGAAGATTCGCCGCACCTCGTCGGGGGTGAAGGCGCCGTCCTCGCAGTAGGCGTCACAATAGCTCGCCAGGCCGTCGGCAGCCGCCCGCGGAACCATCTCCTCGATCACCGCCTGCACGTACTGCTCACGTTGGGTGGCGTGCTCCGGCGGGAGCGTGTGAGCCCCCAGCAGGGTGGGGACGACATCCATAGGGTGGACGTC
>JAUVBO010000818.1 GCA_030591195.1 Pseudomonadota bacterium | reverse complement strand
CGTCGGACGTTGTGGGGGTTGTTGCTGTTCGGCCGTGCCGGCTGCGCGGCCGATGGCAACCCCGACGCCCCCGACGCGGGGCCGGGCGCCGACGGCAGGCTCGACGGCGGCGCGATCGCCGACGGCGCGCCGGCGGTCGACAGCACGCCAGCGGTCGACGTCACCGACAGCGTCACTGACAGCGCCACTGACAGCGCCAGCGGCCAGCCGCCGCCCCCGCCGGGGAAGATCGCCGCCGCCTGCCTCGACGGCGGCGACTGCGATCACGGCCTCTGCTTGCGGCTTCAGGGCGGCTACTGCAGCAGCGACTGCACCAGCGATGGCTGCCCGGACAACGGGGTCTGCAGCCCCGTGGAGATCCAGAAGGCACCGAAGAAGGTCTGCCTCCGGCCGTGCACTGTTGACGCGGACTGCCGGCAGGACGAGAGCTACGTCTGCGCGCCCGCGGGTGTCTGCCTGCCGCTGCCTCCGCCAGCCTGGAACCCGTCGGTGGCAGCTGCCGACTGCGCCGCCCACTGGGGCACCGCTGGCGAGGGCCTTTCGCCCTGCGACACGACGAAGGACAGCTACGTGGTGGTCAACAAGAGCGCCCGCAACCTCGCCCTCTGCGAGGCGGGCGTCCACGTCGAGAGCTTCAAGGTCGGTCTCGGCTACGCGGCCATCGGCGACAAGGTCCAGTCTGGCGATGGCAAGACCCCCGAGGGCGTGTTCTACCTCTCGCGCAAGCACCCCACCTCGAGCTTCTACCTCGCGCTGGTGGTCAGCTACCCGGACCAGGCCGACGCGTCGCGGGCCCTCGCCGACGGGCTGATCACCGCCGCGGACAAGGCGGCGATCGACGCGGCCCACGACAGCTGCACCGAGCCGCCCTACTCGACCGGCCTCGGCGGCCTGATCGAGATTCACGGCTGGGGGGGGAGCACCGACTGGACCGTCGGCTGCATCGGGGTCGAGAACAGCGAGATGGACCTGCTCTGGAAGGTCCTCGACGAGCGGGACACGATCGTGATTCAGCCCTGAGGACCCCGCCGGGTTCGCCTCGACCTCAAGGAAGTGCAGTCATCCCAGGATTGTTTCGTCTGATGGGCTTCAACCGCCCGAACGGAGCAACCACCATGCGCTTGCGAGAGCGGTTGAGCAGCGCAGCAAGGCGCCATTTCGAGCAGAGGGCAAGACACGACGGCGCTCGCCAGGCGAAGGCGTGAAAACGAGCGGCGGCGGACCGGTGAACCGGGTGCGGGCGAAGGTGACATCCGACTGGTCCGTTGCCCGGGCGCAGCAAGCCAAGTCACGAGCCAGCCGTAGCGCATCAGGAGTGACGAAAGTCGCCAGTGAAGCGGTTCACTCGCCAGTATCGTCCTGGATCCGGGACGAAAGTCGCCAGTGAAGCGGTTCACTCGCCAGTATCGTCCCACGCTTGTTGCTTCGCGACTGGTGACGGACAAGCGACAAAGGTTGTGCTTCCACGAGCGCGCCGCACGACGAGAGGGGTCTTGGGATTCCCTCAGAGCGCCGCTTTGATCTCCTTCTCGATCTGCGGCACGTCGCTGACCTGGAAGGTGGCGCGGGTCTTGAGGATCTTGTTGCCCTTGATCATCACCGAGAACGGCAGGGTTCTCTTCGGGTTGTAGAGCTTGACCAGCCGGCTGGCGATGTCGACCACCACGGGGAACGTCAGCTTGTAACGCTTGACCGCCGACTTGACCTTGGCCCGGGTCTCTGGACCGTCGATGCTCACCGCGAGCACGACGAAGCCCTTTGACTTGTAGCGCTTGTAGAGCTTGCGCAGGTGCTTGAGCTCGGAGATGCAGGGCTTGCACCAGGTGGCCCAGAAGCTCATGTAGACGAGCTTGTCCTTGAAGTCGCTCAGGCGGACGTACCTGCCCGATAGGTCGCGGATGGTGAAGTTGATCGCCCGGGCCGCCCCGGCGGGCTGGGCGACGCCGCCGAGCAGCACCATCGACAGGCCGAGAACCAACAGTGAGCGTCTACGGGTGTTCATCTAGGTCTGAGCCTCCCTCGGCCCTCTGCTGCCGGTCGGCGCTACTTGTTCTGGAAGAAGGACTGGATCGCCTGGCCCACGGCAGGCAGGTTCGCGCCGGTCGCGCGGAAGACGATCTTCATCGTCTCGAGGTCGACGAGCATGTTGAACGGCACCGCCTCGCGGTCGAAGTACTTGCCCATCTTGAACGACGGATCGAGCAGCAGCGGGAAGGTGATCCCGACGTACTGGGCCCAGAGGTTCTTGGCGTAGGACTCGGTGGCGGGCTGGGCGTTGTCGTCCTCGAAGAGGATGTCCACCAGCGCGAGCCGGTCGTCGATCGCCCCCTGCTTGATCGCGGCCATCGTCTCCTGGATCTCCGCCCGGCAGGGACCACACCAGCCGGCCGAGACCACGACCCACATCAGCTGCTTCTTCTTGTCGGGGCAACCCTCGGGCGGCCGGTGCCAGTCGCCAAAGGAGAACTTCTTCGACTTGCTGAAGTCGATCGCCTGGTCCTTGAGCGGCTTGCAGAACGTGTCCGGATCGGCGAAGCCGACGAAGGTCACATCCTCGATCACGTCGCCCTTGGAGGTGCCGTAGGGCCCGCAGGGGTAGATGCCCTCGCCGCAGGACGCGCCACCGCTGTCGGCCGTGCCGAGGTCGGGCACGATGCCCTTGTCGACCTGGGCCACCGGCCCGTCGGGATCGGGGCCGTTGCCGCCGCCGCTGTCCTTTTCGGTGCTGTCGGTGCTCGAACAAGCCGAGCCGACCAGCGCCAGTGCAGCGATCAGGGCCAGCGCCATCGATTGCCGAGGGTTCATCATCCACCGCCTGTGAGTTGAAAGGACTTCGATAAAGATGCTTGAGGCGTAGCGCACCCCCTGGGGGGTGTCAAGGCGGCACGCGAGCCGTCAGCTGACCGTCAGCTGACCGTCCTCGGCCGTCGGAGGCTTGGCGCTGGAGGCTGCCGCGATCGTGCTTGCCGGTCACGAGACTTGGACGAGCGGGTCGCGGCTAATATTCCGTCATTGACACCACGGGTGATGCTGGAACAAGTATCACCAGTTACGGCGCCCCGGCGCCGGCCATGCCCGCGTCCTCGATCGAGCCCCGGAAGGCGAGTCGTCCATG
>JAUVBO010000849.1 GCA_030591195.1 Pseudomonadota bacterium | reverse complement strand
GGCGCCCCGCTCGACCGATCGGACGGCGCCGGCTACCATGGAGCGATGGCCCGCGGGCGACGCAGGGGGACGGCGGTAGCGATCACGTCACAGCTGGTGATCCTCTCCGGCTGCCTGGTGTCCTTCGATGCTTCGCTGCTCGAGGACGACAGTCTCCCGCCCTCCGTTGATCGGGAGGCGGCTGTCGCGCCCGCCGACGGCGCGGCCGAGCGGCCGCTGCCGGACGTCGCCCGCGCTCCCGACACCTTCGCACCCGACGCGCCCGCTGCCGTGGACGCGCCGGTGGCCGTCGACGCGCCCGTCCCGGGCGATCTCTCGGTCGATCTGAGCGCCCCAGTCGACACCGCGGCGCCCGTGGACCAGGGCAGCGACGCCAGCTGTTCCCCGTTGGGCATCGACACGCCGTGTGATCCGCTCGCCAACACGGGATGCACCACGGGCTCGTGTTACATCGCCAGGAGCACCGGCACCGGCTGCGTCTGCCCAGCGGGCACCGCCGCCGCAGGCTCCGAATGCGCCAGCACCACCGATTGCCTGCCGAAGCACGTCTGCGCCGGCGCCACGGCCCCGGGACAGTGCCAGCCCCTGTGCGATCCCGCCGCGCCGCTGTGTCCCGACCCCGCGGCAGCCTGCACGCCGATCACGATCCTGCCCGGCTACGGTTTCTGCGATCCTCCCTGAAGACCTACACGATCGCGGATCGCTGCCCGACCGACGCCTCTCGTCTGGACACTAAACCGCCTGCGCTCAGGCTGAGTTCGTGGTAGGTTTCGGTACCTTAGTACCTGATTGTCGTTCATCGCTCCTTGGAGGGAGTCCAGCGATCATGACCTCGCGGGTGGAAAGGTTCAGCTACGACGACGCGATCGTCAGGCTGTTCGTCCTCGCCACCGTCATCTGGGGCATCGTCGGGATGCTGGTCGGCCTGCTGCTGGCGCTGCAGCTCGGGCTCCACCAGCTCAACTTCGACCTTCCCTGGCTGACCTTCGGCCGGCTGCGCCCGCTGCACACCAACGCGGTGATCTTTGCCTTCGCCGCGAACTCGATCTTCGCCGCGGTCTACTACTCGAGCCAGCGGCTGCTCAAGGCGCGGATGTTCTCCGACCGGCTCAGCCGATTTCACTTCTGGGGCTGGCAGGCGATCAACGTCGCCGCGACGATCACCCTCCCGCTCGGCTACTCCCTGGGCAAGGAGTACGCCGAGATCGAGTGGCCGATCGACATCGCCATCGCCCTGATCTGGGTCGTCTTCGCGGTCAACTTCTTTGCCACGATCGCCAAGCGCCGCGAGCGGCACCTCTACGTCGCGATCTGGTTCTACATCGCGACGGTGATCACCGTCGCGGTGCTGCACAGCTTCAACAACCTGGTGGTGCCGAGCGGGCTGCTCAAGAGCTACTCGATCTACGCCGGCGTCCAGGATGCCTTCATGCAGTGGTGGTACGGCCACAACGCGGTAGCCTTCGTGCTGACCACGCCGTTTCTGGGCCTGATGTACTACTTCCTGCCCAAGGCCGCCGAGCGGCCGGTGTTTTCCTACCGGCTCTCGATCCTCCACTTCTGGAGCCTGGTCTTCATCTATATCTGGGCCGGCCCGCACCACCTGCACTACACCTCGCTGCCCGAGTGGGCCTCGACCCTCGGGATGGTCTTCTCGGTGATGCTCTGGATGCCGTCCTGGGGCGGGATGATCTACGGACTGCTGACCCTGCGCGGCGCCTGGCACAAGGTCGCCGAGGACCCGGTGCTCAAGTTCCTCGCCGTCGGCGTGACCTTCTACGGCATGTCAACCTTCGAGGGGCCGCTGCTCTCGATCAAGACCGTCAACGCCCTCTCCCACTACACCGACTGGAACATCGCCCACGTCCACGGCGGGACCCTCGGCTGGGTCGGCTTCATGACCTTCGGCATGCTCTACTGGCTCGCGCCGCGGATCTTCCAGGTCAAGGAGCTGCACAGCAAGTCGCTGGCCACGACCCACTTCTGGATCTCCACCGTCGGCATCGTGCTCTACGTGGTCTCGATCTGGTCCGCGGGCGTCACCCAGGGCCTGATGTGGCGGGCGTTCAAGGACAACGGCCAGCTCGCCTACCGCGACTTCGTCGAGACGGTCAACGTGCTGATGCCGATGTACTGGGTCCGCGCCATCGGTGGCACGCTCTACCTCACCGGCCTGCTGTTGTTGGCCTACAACCTGCTCAGGACCTGGCAGCAGCGCCCCGCGAGCTATGCCACGGTGGTCCACGAGGCGCCGGCGCTGGCCCAGGAGTACACCCCCGAGCCGACGCCACCGTCGCCTCTCGAGCTGAGCGGCGCCCACGTGGCGGGCTTCGGCGTCAAGCTCGAGAAGCTGATGCTCGGCTACTGGCACCGGCGCTGGGAGGGTCTACCGCTGACGCTGACGGTCTGGGTCACCGTCGCCGTCGTCGTCGCCTCGCTGTTCGAGATCGTGCCGGCGTTCCTGATCAAGTCGAACGTGCCGACCATCGCCTCGGTCAAGCCCTACACCCCGCTCGAGCTGGTGGGCCGCGACATCTACATCCGCGAGGGCTGCGTCAACTGCCACTCGCAGATGGTCCGGCCGTTCTACGCCGAGACCAAGCGCTACGAGGGCGAGTACAGCAAGCCGGGGGAGTTCATCTACGACCACCCGTTCCAGTGGGGCAGCCGCCGGATCGGTCCCGACCTGCACCGGGTGGGTCGCAAGTACTCGCACAACTGGCACATCAAGCACCTGCGCAACCCGCGGGACACGTCGATTGGCTCGCTGATGCCGAACTACCCCTGGCTGCTGGCCGACGGGCTCGACTTCGCCCTCGTGCCGCGGGCGGTCAACGCGATGATCACCCTCGGCGTACCCTACAGCGACCGCGAGCTGCGCGACGCCGAGCAGCTCGCCCGGGCGCAGGCCCGGCGGATCGCCGACGAGGCGGCCGAGGCGGCCAAGGACGATCAGCTGCGAGCCCTCGCTGACAAGGAGCTGGTGGCGCTGATCGCCTACCTCCAGCGGCTCGCCGGTGGCGGTGCGT
>JAUVBO010000176.1 GCA_030591195.1 Pseudomonadota bacterium | reverse complement strand
CTGGTTCACGGCCGACTTTCGACCCGAATCCGGGACAGTTCTGGGGAGTGACCTGGTTCACGGCCGACTTCCGACCCGAATCCGGCTCCGTGGACAAGCTGACGAGGATTTCACTCGCATCCCCCTGTGGCCGGCGACTATGCGACCGCCCTGTCAGGTCAGCGCGAGGCGGTGAAGCTCAGCTCGTAGATTGTCGTCTTGGTACACCCGGTGTCGCCCGGGGCGCTGGCCGCGACGAACAGCCGCTGCCCCTCGGTGTCGACCGCGAGCCGGCGGGCGCAGGTGAGATGCTCGAGCAGCGATACCTTGAGCCAGGTGCCGGGTGCCTGCTCGATCAGCGCCAACACGCTGAAGATCCGGTATTCTGTCTCCTCGCGGGCGACCAGCACCACGCCGCCGAGCTCGCCCGCCGGTGCTACGGCGAGGTCGGCCTTGTCGCCAACCAGCCCGAGGGACTGCTGCTGGTGAGCGGGCGCCGGGCCGACCCGCTGCAGCTCGTTGGGGTCGTACGCCACGCCGAAGAGCGCCCCCGCGAGGTGGGACGCGCCCGTGACCAGGCGTAGCCGCCGGAAGCCGCCGTAGGCGGGCGGGGTGTCGATCTGGCCGGGGTAGATCGTGGTCCCCGACGACCGTGAATACACGATCCCGCCCTCGGCGAGGCCGGCCATGATCCCGTCACGAGCGGCTACGTCGAGGGTCAGGGCCGGACGGTTGACCAGCTCGCTGATCGACCCGGTCTCGTCGATGCAGTAGATGCCGCCCGCGATGTCGTCGTTTGCTGGGGTCAGGTCGCCCTGGTCGGCGGCGACGTAGAGCTGGCCCGGGCAGGGCCCGATGTCCGACCAGACCAGATCGTCGATCACGCCGGGCTGGACCACGTCGCCGGAGAGATCGAGCCAGGTTCCGATGGTGGCCGTAGGCGCGTCGAGCTGCAGGTCGAAGATCCGCACCGAGCTCGACGACACCGGTGTGCCGCGATCGAGGGACGTGGCGATCATCAGCCGCTCGCCGAAGCCGCCGCCCGCAGTGGCCATCGCCCGCACCGCCGCGTGGGGCGTCGGGAGCTGGCCGAGGATCTTCGCCTCGAGACCGCTGAGGCCGACCACGGTGAAGCCGTCGAGGTCGATGATCGCGGTCTCGGCCGACAGCAGGTCGATCGTCCCGCCGACCACCGCGGCGTCCTTGGCCACCAGCTGGCACTGCTTGCCGGCCGCGGCGGCGAGGGGGGCGAAGACCTCGAGGTCCACCGCGCCGCCAGGGGCGGGGAGGGTGATCTTCAGCGCGGGCCAGCTGCGGCCGGGGCCCGCCAGCTTGAGCCGACACGGCGGAGCCTTGAGCCAGGTCTCGCCCGGGGCCGACGCGGTGAGCGTCGCGGTGGTGCTCTGTCCCACCCGCACGCTGGCACCGCTGGCCGTGACCACCAGCGCGAGCGCTGCGTCGGTCGGCGCGGGCCCCTCGGCGAGGGCATCGATGGGCGTGCCATCGCGGGCTACGCCCCCGTCATCGGCGGCGGCGTCGGACCCCGCGGTGCCGGCGGCGGGGGCGTAGCCGAACAGGTCGTGGCAGCCGCCGCCGGCCCAGCCGGCAAGCGCCACCGCGAGCGCTGTGGCTATCGTTCGAGGGATCACCACCCTCGAACGATAGTCCTTCCTGCGGCGGTCGGCAAAGGTCGCCCGTGCTACGCTGGTCACATCGTGGCCAGAACGGTCGTCACGCCCATTACCCGGTGGGCCGGTTTGCTCCTGCTGTCGCCGCTGCTCGGCTGCAGCAGCTCTGGTGATGGTCCCCCGACCGACGGCGGCGACGGCCAGGTCGACGTCGGACCGTCGACCGACGGGACGGTCGATCTGTCCCTTCAGGCTCGCGACGGGGCGGACGGTGATCTCTCCGTCGCCCCCGGGGTGTTGCGCGTCAAGCCGCCCACCGCCAGCGAGCTGCCGGTGGGGCAGCACCTGCTGCTCTCGGCGCTGCTCGTCGGTGGCGCGCGGCCTCTGACCTTCGAGCTCACCGCGGCGCCCTGCCTGGTCAAGCGGGTCGGCGAGGGCCGGGCCCGGCGTGAGCTGACAGTCTCGTTCATCGGCCCGGGCGATCAGCCGCTGGCGCTGGTGCTCTTCGTGCCGCCCGACGTTCCGGCCGGCGCCCGCTGCGCGCTGGCGGTGACGGGCGAGCCGACGCTGGCGCCGGATGCCAAGGATGGCGTGCCGCCCGGGCCGATCGCGATCACCGTGGTCGAGCCGGTCTACACCGTGCGGTCCCTCGGTGATCACGCGGTGTCGTTGATCAAGGGCCTCGAGGTGGAGACCGTCGGCCAGCTGGACCAGGCGAGCCGGGAGATCCAGGCGCTGACCTGGGCCGGCGGCAGCTTTGGTGGCGACTTCGTCGCCGCGTCGGCCAAGCGGACCAAACACGTCGACGGCGAGGCGGTGGTCGAGACGGCCAGCACCGTGCGGCTCTACCGCTTCGGCACCGGTGCCACGGGCCCGATCGCCCCCTGGCTCGACCTCGCCGACCAGAAGATCAACCCGACGGTGATGCGTGACATCAACTGGGCTCCGGGTGGTCCCTGCCCCAGTCAGCCCGACGCGCTGTTCGTCGCCAGCGGGCCTAGCGATGCCCCTGCGCCCGGCGAGGGAGCTTCGGACACCGGGGGGATCTACTGCGTCGCCGCCGACCAGACGATCCAGGTGGTGGCCGACCGGCGGGCGATGAGCGTCGGCATCGACACGGTCGGGGGCTTTCGCGCCGGCCTGCCTCCCGGCACGACCTACATCTCCTGGTGGGGTGGGAGCTATCGATACCTGCCGGGAGAGGTCGAGGTCGACGATCCGGCTTTCCCCCAGGGCAGCGCCCGGGCACTGCGTTTCTTCCGACGCGGGCCGCACGCCGGGGCGCTGCTGCTGGTCAGCACCGACGAGCCGCATGCGCTGGTGCGCATCTTGCCCGAGCCGCACCAGGCGACGCCTTACCTCGATCTGGGCGGCTCGACCGACCGGGACCACGGCAAGCCGGCCATCGCCAGTGGCGGCACCTTCGGCGAGCTGGTGGTCGTGGCCCGCGAGACGCCGGTCTACGTCGAGTTCGACCTCGAAGCGCTGATCGTTGGAGGTGGAGGCGCGTCGCCGGCTTCGAGGCCGCTGGTCAGGTCGCTCGCCTGCGGCCGCGAGATCGCCTTCGATGACCAGGGTGAGACTCTCGCGGTGGTCACCGCCGCGTCCCAGTGCTCCGGCGACAAGACCGCCCACCTGTTGCGCTTCCCGCTGCCCTGATCGACCCGTCGTCGTGCGTTGCTCGGTGCGCTACTCGGGCTGGGGTGGCTGCCAGGCGTTGGTCCGCGAGCCGGAGACGCCGTAGAGGATGTTGCCCCAGGTCTGCTGGTTCATCTTGCGGGTCATCGCCTGCCAGCTCGGCGCGTCGGCCGGCGTGCCGCCCTCGATCGCCACCAGGCCGTCCATCAGGCCCTGCAGCAGGATGCCCATCACTGTCGGCGAGTCCGAGGGATAGGACGACTTGCCGGTGGCCAGCACGTCGGCGGTGGCCCAGCCGAGCTTCTCGTCGTCGGTGGCGTCCTCGGCGTCGCTGGCCTTGGCACGGAAGACCTGCTGGGAGTAGTAGGCGTAGGAGCTGCACGAGTGCATCACGATGATCTGGTACGGGTCCATGAACGCCTGCTGGTTGGCGAGCAGGTCCTTGTGGCCGTAGTTCGAGTGGCCGTTGTACTGCACTAGCTGGTAGGCCCCGAGCGCCTGGTGGAAGTTCGAGCTGAAGTTGAACGGGTAGGGGATCTCGGTCGGGTCGTAGAGGTCGACGGTGATCCGCGCCTGGCCCTGCTCCCAGACGTAGCGCCAGTAGCGGCCGTTGTCGTGGGAGGTGCCGACCAGCCCGAGGTTGTGCTCCAGCTCGTACTTGTGGCCGGCGAAGCGGCTCTTGGGATCGTCGTCGCCGAGGTTGGGCAGGATCGCGGCGGCGAAGCCCACCGTGCCCTGGTCGTCGAGCGGGCTCGACAGCAGGTCGTACTCCGGATAGACCGTCCGCACCGGGTAGACCTCGGTGATCTCGAGCGCGGCCTGGTGGTAGATCCCGAGCTGCTCCATCCGCTCCTTGCAGCCCTCCTTCTCCGGGGCGAAGTAGTAGTAGTACTTGTACTCCTGCAGGATGTAGTCGCCGTAGTCATCGGCGCAGTCCTCGCCGAGTCGATCCTGGTAGTAGCCGGTGCGGTAGACGTCGACCGGGTCGAGGGGGACCACCGCGGTGAACTGCTTCTGCTGCAGGTCCTCGAGCGCTGGCGGCTCGCTGCCGTTGCCCTTCTTCACCAGGTCGACCGCGGCGGTGTAGGGGATGGTCACGGTGTCGCCGTCGACGATGATGTTGTCGGTGTCGATGGTGATCTCCCGGGCGAGCTGCTCGAGGTAGTACTGCCACGGGTAGGCCTTGATCGTGTTGCGGACGTACTTGATCTGGGTCTCGGCGAGGCTGCGCTGCAGCTCGGCGTCGGTGGCGAGCGCGGCGTAGTCGCCGGTGGCCTGGTGCACGATCTGACTCGAGATCACTGCGGCGACCTCGTAGGAGTTGTCCGACGACCAGCCGGAGCGCCCGTCGTCGCCGCCGCCGACCTCGTTGTCGCCCTTGCCTCCCGGGCCGGTGGGCGCGTGACTCGCCGGGGCTGTGCCGCAGGCGACAAAAAACAGGGCGAGGGCTGCGATGACCAGATGTCTGCTGCGCATGGTTCTTCCCTTTCGGCGGTCTTCGCCACCCTCTGGGAGAGCAAGGCGCACGCCAATCCAGGGACTGAAGCAACCTGTTGGAATCAGGAGGGTCGAGGTCTCAAAGCGGCGGCAAGTGCAGGAGCGTCAGCCGGCTGAAGCGCCCACCACCTCTAGTTTTCGGACACCCGTTCACTAGCGCGGTGTGCCGAAGAGCCAGCGGAGCAGCAACCAGCTGCCAGCCACGGCGAGGACGCCGAGGACCAGGGCCACGCCCGGCTCGGCCAGCAGCAGCTTGCCGAGGCCGAACATCGCGCAGAAGACACAAGCCACCGCCAGGGCCCACTGGGCCGCGGTTCGCCCGAGCTCGCCGCGGCTGGGGTCGGCGCCAGCGGCCTCGATCACCGGGCCCCAGAGCAGCGGCGGCGGGCGCACCCGGTTGTAGAACCGCACCAGGTGGTCGATCGGCTCGGCGGGCAGCAGCACCGTCGCTGCCAGGGCCGCGGTCAGCGCGCAGCCGATGATGCTGAGCAGGCGCCAGGCGAAGGCCGCGTCGGTCGGCAGGCCGCCGAAGGCCCCGCCGAGGTTGAGCCAGAGGGCCGCGGTGACGCCGGCCACCAGGGCGGCGATCTCGGTCCAGGCGCTGACCCGCCACCAGAACCAGCGCAGGACGTAGATCAGCCCGAGGCCGGCCATCAGCTCCATCTTGAAGCGGAAGGCGCCGAGCACCGAGGGCATCGCCAGGGCGATCCCGGTGGCGATCGCCGCCAGCGCGACCACCGTCAGCCGCGAGGCGCTGACGTAGTGCCGCGGCGGGCGGTCCTTGGCGAGCAGCCGCCGGTAGAGATCGTTGACCAGGTACGAGGCCGAGAGGTTGAGCTGGCTGTCGACGGTGGAGAGGAAGGCGGCGAGGAACGAGGCGACCATCAGCCCCTTGAGGCCGGTGGGCAGCAGGGTGGCGATCAGCCGCGGGTAGACCGTCTCGTGGTCGGTGACATGCGGGAAGATCACCAGCGAGGCGAGGGCGGTGAGGTACCACGGCCAGCTGCGCAGGATCCACTGCACCGCCATGTTCCACAGCCCCGAGGCGAGGGCATGGGTCTCGTTGCGGCAGGCGAGGAAGCGCTGGGCGCGCTTGCCGCTGCCGTCGATCTCGGTGTTGGCCCACCAGGTGACGCCGATGTAGACCACGATCGAGATCGTCGGCAGATGGCCCCCGCCCGGGCTGGGCAAGAAGGCGAGGGCGTCCGCGCCGAGGGGCCCGGAGACGATCGCCTGCTTCATCGCGGCGATGCCGCCAGCCTCGCGCACGGCGAGCGCCGCGAGCAGGATCGCGCCGCCCATCGCGACGATGAACTCGATCAGGTCGGTGACCACCACCCCCCACAGTCCGCTGGTCACCGAGTAGCCGAGGGCGATCACCACCAGCGAGACCACCACCACCAGCTCGGCGGCGGCCGGGCCGAAGAGCGGCAGGGTGATCGTGGGCGGCAGGTCGATCACCTCCTTGATCACCTTGGCCATGCCGAGGATGACCCACGAGAGGGTGATCAGCTCGAGCACCAGCGAGCGGAACAGGGCGATGCCGGTCCGCAGCACGAGCGCGCGCTGGCCGGTGTAGCGCAGCTCGATCAGCTCGGCGTCGGTGATGATCTCGGCCCGCCGCCAGAGCCGCGCGAAGACGAAGGCGACGATCAGGCCCGAGATGAT
>JAUVBO010000917.1 GCA_030591195.1 Pseudomonadota bacterium | reverse complement strand
GAAGTAGCGAGCAGGCGGACCGACGCCCAAACCAAGCGCCATCGCGCTGGTCGACGGCCTAGAATGCTCCAGGGGCCGCTGGGTCTTAGCCGATGTTGGTCGTGTAGTCCTCGCCCAGGGGCTCGAAGTCGTCGAGCTCCTCTTCGATCATCCCCGCGATCTGGGCGGTCCGCTTGGCCGCTTCCCGCGCGGCTCGGCGGTCAGCTTCCTCTTGGACCATGTCGGCGACGGTGAACCCGCTCACTGGCTTGCCCATCTCGAACAGCACCTCGGTCAGCGCGATGCCGAGCTGTCGGGCGGTCTGCACGCGCTGGTCGCGGTCGCGGGCGAGGGCGTGGAGGATCACTCGCTCGAGCGCCGGCGAGATCTGCGGGTTGCGCTCCCGGGGTGGCGTCACCACCGCTGCCCGGGTCAGCCGGAGGCTCTCGATGTCGTCGCCGCCCTTGAATGGGCGCGTGCGGGTGCACAGCTCGTAGAGCACCACGCCGACGGCGAAGATGTCGGCGCGATAGTCCGGGCCCATGCCGAGGGCAGCCTCGGGCGAGAGGTAGCCGAACTTGCCCCGCACCAGATCCGGGTCGCTCTGCTGCAGGTGGGCCGCGGCCTCGGCGAGGCCAAAGTCCACCAGCTTGACCTCGCCTTCGATCGACAGCAGCACGTTCGCCGGGTTGACGTCGTGGTGCACCAGGTTCATCGGCACGCCGTTCCAGTCGCGCAGCTCGTGGGCGTAGGCCAGTCCGCGGCAGATCTCGATCACGATCGCTACGCTGACCTCCAGCGGCAGCCGGTCCCAGAGGTCCTTGAGGCTGACGCCGTTGACGTGCTCCATCACGATGAAGTACTTGTCGCCTGACGTGCCGACGTCGAACACCTGGACGATGTTCGAGTGGCTGAGCAGCAGGCCGAGGCGCGCCTCGTCGAGGAACATGTGAATGAATCGACGGTTCTTCGCCAGACGCGGCAGGACGCGCTTGACCGCGACCATCTTGCTGTAGCCCTGCTGGCAGAGCATCTCGGCGCTGAAGACCTCGGCCATGCCGCCGCCGCCGAGGCGCCTGAGCTCCCGGTATTTCTTGATCGACTGTGACTGCTCCACGCTGCCCGACTCGCCGAAGGAGGTTCGACGCCCGCCCACCGCTCGCGAGCGTCCGCACCTCCTATTGTCGACCCGCGGGAATAAACTGCAACCCCCATCGTGAGGGACCGCGCGGGCGCGAGCCGGGCATCGTGGTCAGCCCGATGCAGATCCGCGCGAGATGATGTAGTTGATCTCCCCGTGTGGGGCGGTGATTGCGGCAGGCGCCCGCCGGGCGCCTAGTGCACGCTTCACCCGCCGCCCGGCGCGCAGCGGTGGCCGCCACCGCCCGGCCTGCCGCCCGGGGTCACCACGGCGCAGGCCGACAGCTGCAGGTGCGCCGCACCGCCGCACTCGGGGCACTCGTTGGGTGCCTCGCGCTCGGCGATCGAACGGAAGTCCGCGAACTGATGACCACACTGGTCGCAGGAATACTCGTAGAGTGGCATGAGCCAAACCTCGCTTGCCTGGTGAGAGCCGTCAAGCCCCTCGAAGGGTTCGCCGTGGGCAGCAGCGACCTGGCAGCGACCTGGCTACCGCCTGGCGTCGACGCCCCAGCAGACAGGCCATCAGGAGCAACAACGCCGGGAGCGGATCGCCGGCAGCTGCGGCCGGCGCGACGCCGCACCCTGCCGCGGGCGCGGGTGCCCCGGCGGCGTCGGATTTGCCGTTCGCCGGTAGCTCACCGGGCGCCGGCAGGGTGCACGGCGCGTCAGTGAGGCAGCCGCTGCAGGTGACGTCGGCGGCTGGTGACAGCTCGTCCTCGCAGATGTCACCAGCCGCAGCCTCTCGGATCCACGGCAGCCACTCGGACAGCGGCATGTCGACGTTTGCGTTGTGGAGGTAGTTGCGGGTGGTGTGTATGCCCACCGCCACCCAGCGGGTCGTCGGCTGCTCGCCCGTCGGCTCGTCGCCGATCGGGTCGAGGTGGACGATGGTGGGGCCACCCGAGTCGCCGCGAATGAACCCGCCATGTCCATTGTCTTCGTCCACGGTCATCCAAGTCTCGCCGGCCCCGTGGCGGCTGGCCGACTCTGCTGGTTCGGGCAGTAGCACTGGGGTGCTCCGCAGCGTGCCCGACGCTCGGCCGGTGCGCTGGGGTCCGACGCCGAGCGCGACCGCGGCGAGGTTGACGGTCGCGAGCTCGGTGGCGATGCCCGCGGGCCGACGGGCGGTCAGCGAGGCCCGAACCACGCTGGTAGGCGGCGCCTTCGACAGGGTGAACAACGCCAGGTCGTTCACGGCGTATTCGCCCCGACCATCGGGGAGGGTGACCAGCTCGTATCCCTCCGGCCGGCGCGGGTCCTTCGCCGTGTAGCTCTCTGTTCGGCCACGCTCGTCAAACAGGCGGAAGGTGTAGCGCGTGCGGCCATCCTTCAAGCAGTGGCCAGCCGTCAGGATCGTCTGGCGACCGACCAGCGCGGCGGTGCAGTCGGAGTATTCATCCACGTGACTGTCTCGCGGCCGATGCCGAATGACCAGCCAACCCACCGGTGGATAGTGAGCGGGGCTCGCCTCGGTGAGCGCGAAGGAAGACACGCCGACCTCGTCGACGGGGCCGCAGGCCGCCACGAGGGGGATCGCGAGCAGGATCATGAGCAGCCGAGGCCTCCGAGCTCCGTTTGTCTCGCGGGTCATGGTGCGAGTGGATAAAGCAAACCCTGGGCCAAGGCGATGCCCGATGTAACACTGGGGAATCGTGTGCCGAAGGGATCGTTGGCTGCGCTCCT
>JAUVBO010000270.1 GCA_030591195.1 Pseudomonadota bacterium | reverse complement strand
TGCGCCAACGCGCTGGCGATCGCCCGGTACCTGGAGGAGCACCCCAAGGTGGCGCGGGTCTACTACCCGGGCCTGAAGAACAATCGTTACCACGAGCTGGCAAAGCGCCAGATGGAAGACTTCGGGGGCATGGTTTCCTTCGACATCGTCGGTGGTATCGAGGCCGGTCGGAACCTGATGGATCGCATCGAGGTCTTCACCCTGGCGGTATCGCTCGGCTGCGTCGACTCGCTGATTCAACACCCGGCCTCGATGACCCATGCCTGCGTACCCCGGGAAAAGCGCGAGAAGGCGGGGGTCACCGATGGCTTGATCCGTGTCTCGGTGGGCATCGAGGATGTCGGGGATCTGATCGCCGCCCTGGACAAGGCCCTCGCGGGGAGCTGACGCGGATGGCCGCTCAGCAGCGAGGAGACCAGGGCAAGCAACCGGCCGCGCCGGTCACGGCGCCACACTGCGCTGACTGCGGCTTCCCTCGCGAGCAGAAGGCCTGCGTCGCACCGGCCGGCAAGAACCCACCGTTCTGTCCGATGCTCACTCACCCTCAGGTCATCGCGGAGAGCCAGCAGGCTTACCAGGACCCGACGACCCGAGCGTTCAGCAAGCAGGCCGCGCTCCAGGAGTCCGCGGGATACGCCGACCGCCAGGCCCGACCCTGGGTGCGCAAGCCCTGCAAGACCCGCATCGAGGAGATCTGGGAGTTTGCCGCGCGGATGGGCTACCAGAAGCTGGGGCTCGCCTTCTGCATGGGCTTCGTCGCCGAGGCGAGGGTCGTGGCCAGGATGCTCGCCTCCCACCAGCTGCAGGTGGTCTCCGTGGTCTGCAAGGTGGGAGCGGTCCCCAAGGAGCTGATCGGGCTGGCAGACGAGGACAAGATCCGTGGGGGCGGCGGGCACGAGTCGATGTGCAACCCGGTGGCGCAGGCCCGGTTGCTCAACAACTCGGGCACCGAGCTCAACGTGCTGCTCGGTCTCTGCGTCGGACACGACGCGCTGTTCATCCAGCACGCCGAGGCGCCCTGCACGGTGCTGGCGGTCAAGGACCGGGTGACCGGTCACAACCCCCTGGCTGCGATCTACACCCTCGGCTCCTACTACGACCGGCTCAAGTAAGCGCGCCGGACAGGCATCGATCATGCCGATCTACGAATTCGAAGGGCGGCGGCCGACCATCGCCCCGTCGGCCTATGTCGCGCCTACCGCCCTCGTCATGGGCCAGGTCAGCATCGGCGAGCGGTGCTACATCGGTCACGGCGCGATCCTCAGAGGGGACTACGGCTCGATCGAGATCGGCGACGAGACCGCCGTCGAGGAGGGCGTGATCATCCACGCGCGGCCGGGGGACTGGACGCGGATCGGCCAGCGGGTCACCCTGGGCCACGGGGCGATGGTCCACAACGCGACGATCTTCGAGGGGGCGGTGATCGGCATGCGGGCGGTGATCAGCGACTTCTCGGAGGTGGGAGCAGGCGCGATCGTCGGCGAGATGACCCTGGTCAAGAACCGCCAGCAGATCCCGGCCCGCAAGGTCGCGGTAGGCGTTCCCGCGAGGGTGGTGAGCGACGTGGATCATCGCCACCGCGACATGACCCACTGGGCCAAGAAGCTCTATGTCGATCTCGCCGGGCGGTACGCGGCCGGCGGACTCGTCGAGGTCGAGGCGCCTGACGGAGATCAGCCACCTCAGCTGCCACCGCTGGCGATGATCGGGATCATTCGTACGCCGTTCAGCGAACCGAGCGGTGCGCCCGTACAGGGTGCCCTCGCCGAGGATGTCGCGGGCGAGGTTCTGATCGATCCGGCCTACCTCGAGGGGCTGGCTGACCTCGAAGGCTTCAGCCATATCATCCTGCTCTATGCATTTCACCGGTCCGCTGGCCATCGCCTGACGGTGACGCCCTACCTGGACTCGACCCCCCGCGGCCTCTTCGCCACCCGCGCCCCCCGTCGGCCGAGTCCGATCGGCATGACCGTGGTGCGACTGGTCGAGGTGACGGGGCGTCGTCTCCGAGTCAGCGGCGTGGACATGCTAGACGGCACGCCGCTGCTCGATATCAAGCCCCACGTGCCGTCCTTCGATTGCCCGGGTGGTGAGCGGATCGGCTGGCTCGAGCCTCACCGCGAGAAGCTGGCGGGTGGAGCCAGCCCCCTTGCCGACGAGCGCTTCCACCGCGGAAGCGACGACGACGACCCGGAGTGAGCCCGATTTCCTCAGAGCTTGCCGGCAACCGCTAGGTCGCAGCCCAAGCTCACGGGCGTCGTCGACCCGGGATGGCGATCGCGTACTGCTTGATCTTGCGCCAGAGCGTGGTCTTGCTGATGCCAAGCTCCTTGGCGGTCTTGACCCGCTGGAAGTTGTTTCGCTGGAGCGCTTCGAGGATCAGCTGCGCCTCCGCATCGGAGAGCTTGAGCCGCTCCTGGTCTGACGCCTCGTCGCTGCTTGCGACGCTGGCCCCTGGCGCTCCCTGCGCGAGCCGTTCGGGGAGGTGCTCGGGTAGGAGCAACCCACCCGGGCAAAAGATGAAGGCGTACTCGATGATGTTCTTGAGCTCGCGGATGTTCCCCGGAAAGTCGTATCTCAACAGCGTGGCGAGCACCTCGTCGGAGATGCCGAGGATGTCCTTGCCCTGGCGCTTGCAGAGCTGCTGCAGGAAGTGGTTGGCGAGCAGCGGGACGTCCTCGATGCGACTCCTCAGATCCGGCAGCGAGATCTCCACCACGCTGAGACGGTAGAAGAGGTCCGATCGGAACTGCTTCTTGCGGATCAGCTCCTGCAGGTCCTTGTTGGTGGCGGCGACGATCCGGACATCGGCCGTGCGTGACTTGGTGTCTCCGAGAGGCTCGTAGACCTTTTCCTGGAGCACGCGGAGCAGCCGGGCTTGCAGCGCAGGTGACACGTCGCCGACCTCGTCGAGGAACAGCGTCCCTCCCCGAGCCAACGCGAACTTGCCAGGCTTGTCGTGCTTGACGTCGGTGAACGCCCCGGCCTTGTAGCCGAAGAGCTCGGACTCGAGCAGGGTATCGGGGGGAGCGCCGCAGTTGATGACCACCAGCGGGCCCTCCCTGCGGGGGCTGAGATCATGGATCGCGTGGGCGACCAGCTCCTTGCCCGAGCCGCTGGGCCCCTGGATCAACACCGTGCTGTCGGCGCGAGCGATCTCCGGCAGGATGGCGAAGATCCGTCGCATGCGATGGTTCCGGCTGAGGATGTTCTGAAAGGCGTTTCCTCGCACCAGCTCCCGGCGGTACTGCTCCATCGCGGACAGATCGCGGAAGGTCTCCACGCCCCCGACAATCTCGCCATCGGCGCCGCGGAGCACGGCCGTGCTGATGCTGATCGGCAGGCTCGTGCCATCGGGGCGGATGATATAGACCGCCTTGTTGACCAGGCTCTTGCCCGTGCGCAGCGTCTCCCGCAGGGCGCAACCCGTCTCGCAGATGTTGGCCCGAAAGACCGTATGACAGAGGCTCCCGAGGGCGAACTCCTGCGGAACACCGGTGATCTCCTCCGCGGCGCGGTTGAACGAGGTGATCTGCCACTCGTGGTCCACCGTGAAGACGCCGTCGGCGACGCTGTCGAGGATGACCTGGGTGAACTCAGCCGCCGGGTGTTGCGGAGCGGTGGTCTCGCTGCCGCTCTTGTTGCTCTTGCGGGTCGTCATTATGCTTCACTCACGAACATCTGCCGCTGGGATGATTGTCGCAGCGGCGGTTTCAAAATGGAACCCTATTCCGGCACGAGGGAGTTCAGCATGTACCAAATTGGCAGGACCCGCTCTGAAGCGAGCCTACAATCTCGCGAAATAACATAGTGTTGAATGGAATCAGCCTCCGGACCTGTCCGATTCGAGCTCCTCCAGTCCGCGACCGGTCTATAATGGGCCGATGCTGTCGCGGTTGTTCTGCTTGCCCCCCGCCGCCCTGCTCCGGATCGTCTGCCTCGGCCTCGCGATTGGTGGCTGCGGCGAGGGCTTGATCAGCGGCGGGCAGCGCCACGACGCCTCCCTGCCCGACGACTCGCGGCCGGGCCTCGACGTGGGCCCATGGCCCGACCGGGGCGTGGCGGCCGCCGACAGCGCGCCCGACGCCCGACGCCCGACGCCCGACCAGGGCCTCCCGCCCGACCTCGGCCCCGACGTCTTCGCCGGCAAGCCGGTGGTGTGGATCGTCGGCGACTCGCTCGCCGTCGGGGCCGGCGGGCCGGCCCAAACCCTGATGGGATCGAAGTACGACCTGACCGTCCGTGGGGTGGTCGGCGCGCCGATCTCGTACGCCAAGAGCGAGGTGGAAAACGCGATGGCCGCCGGTGCCGACGCGATCGTCGTCCAGTCGGGGATCAACAACGTCGGCGGCGGGACGGCCAACGTCTCTGCGCTGACCAAGGAGATCGGCGCGACCCTCGACGCCGCCAGCGGCACGCTCTGCGTCTACTGGGTCACCTACCAGTCGGTCTACACCCAGGGCTACCTGGCACTCAACAGCTCGGCGCCGACGCTGAACCAGGTGATCCGCGACGAGGTCGCCAAGCGGGCGCCGTGGGCCGGGCTGATCGACTTCCAGCCCCACATCGACGCCCACCCGGAGCTCAACGCCGGCGACGGCCTGCACCTCAACAGCGACGGCTACCAAGCGCTGGCGACCTTCTACCGCGACGCGCTCCTTCCCTGCTTCGGCTTCTGACGCCAAAGGGCCAACGCGCGCGCGTGAGGATGCCGCAGCAGTGATGGCGCTCGGGGCGGTGCCTCGCCGGGCACCAACCGAAAAAGGGCGGGCGGGCTCGCTGCGGGTGTGATAAGGGTGACGGGTACATCGGCTGAAGATCTTTGGCCAGTTCGGTAGCCGTGAGCCGCTCACGGCCATACCAGTTGGCACACACGTTGCGCTCTTGGCCAAGCATCGCCGGTGATGCATGTCGGGCTGCGGCCAACGCCGGGCCGAGGGAGTTATGGCCAGCAAGTCGCCTGTCACCACCAAGTCCCCCGCGCCGGCGGAGACCAATGTCGATCCGGCCCAGGAGGATCTGGTCCGGCTCTACCTGCGCAGGGCCGGCAGCTTCTCGCTGCTGACCCGCGAGGGCGAGGTGGAGATCGCGCGGCGCTTTGCCGAGGGCCAGCGTCAGCGCCTGCAGGCGCTGTTCGCCTCGCCGTCCTTGCTCGAGCTGCTCGCCGACGCCTGCAAGGAGCTGCAGCGCGACACCGTGGCGCTGCGAAACGTGATCGGCGACTTCGACGCAGACGGCGTCGAGCTCGACCAAAGCTGGCTCGCCAAGCGGCTGCTGGTTCCGGTCGAGCGAGCGCGCCGAATCGAGCGGGAGAACCTCCGCCTCCGGCGACGGCTCGCCGGCCGGCTCAGCGCCATCGAGCGACGAAGCCACCAGCGCACGGTCGAGAAGAACCAGGAGCGACTTCGCGATCTCCTCGGCGACCTCAACCTCAGCGAGCGCCTGTTGGACCGCGGCGCCGCACGCCTCAAGCACCTGGGTCGGCGGATCGAAGCCTCGATCGCCACCATCGAGGCTGTCGCGGCGCACGGGGGCAGTCGGGC
>JAUVBO010000133.1 GCA_030591195.1 Pseudomonadota bacterium | reverse complement strand
TCGCTCAACCTGGTCAACCGCGACGTCAGCCCCTCGAACGTCCGCGTCTCGTTCGACGGCGAGATCAAGCTGCTCGACTTCGGCATCGCCAAGGCCGCCTCTGGCTTGACCAGCGAGATCGGCGTGCTCAAGGGCAAGATCAGTCACATGTCGCCGGAGCAGGTCCGGGGCCTGCCCCTCGACCGGCGCTCGGACATCTTCTCCGCTTCGGTGGTGATCCACGAGATGCTAACCGGCGAGAAGTTGTTTCGCGGCGACAGTGACTTCCGCGTGATGGACCTGGTGCGCAAGGCCGAGGTCAAGCCTCCCTCGCGCACCAACCCGCGTGTGCCCAAGGAGCTCGACGCGGTGGTGCTTATGGGGTTGCAGAAGCCGTCCGCCGAGCGCTACCAGACCGCGGAGGACATGGCCCAGGCGCTGCGCCCGATCCTCTCGGGCTACAACTTCAACAAGGTCGAGCTGCGAGAGTTGCTGCGCGAGCTCTGCCCGGACGACTGGATCCGCGATCAGGAGATCAACGACCTGACCAAGGCGGCTCGCGAGGAGGAGGTGCCCGAGGTCGCCCCGACGGCCAAGGACGAGAACTACGGCGAGCTCTACGTCGAGTCCTACGAAAGCACGAAGAAGAAGCAGCCGTGGTGGATCTGGGCGTTGCTCGGGCTCGCCGGTGGGATGCTGCTGCTGGCGGTGATCCTCCTCGTCGTGCTCTGAGCACCGTCGGGCTCAAGGGATGGGCCACGGTGCTGACGCTGTATTATCGAGCGGTTGTCAGATTCCACCTGTTGGCTCTACAATTCGTGTACCGAAAGTGGTTCGGCGTTTCTTCGAGCTTCACGGGACCAGGCAGGGCTCGCGGCCATCACCAAGCCCCGACGGGATAGATACGTGGACAATCAGGTGCTCCCAGGCATTCTTCCACAGCAGCCCACTCGCCAGCAGATCATCAAGCAGCTCGGATGGGACAGCCTCCTGTCGCTGGTCGACCCAGGCCGAAGCCGCGGTGCCGAGGCCGAAGCCCTCCACGCTGCGATGCTGGTCGAGGTGCAGCAGGCCACGCCGCCGGCCATCGAACGCCTGTCCCAAAACAACCTGAAGGACAAGCTGGCCCGCTGGCTGTTCCACCAGTTGGTGGTGTTCCTGCCGGGCAAGGAGACCTTCGACCACTGGCTCAAGGCCGAGCTCGCGGCGACCTCGGGCGACGAGCGGGCGGCGGTGGAGGTCGAGGCCAACCTGGTCCGGATGCTGATCCACGACGAGGAGCTCCCCGCCGGATCCGGCGCCACCGGCGGCGAGCTGCTGGTGCGGCAGCTGACCGTCGCCGGGCGCGGCAACTGGCAGGAGCTGATCAAGCTGCTCGAGCCGTCGGTGTCCGGGGGGCTGGTCCACGCTCACATTGCAGGCGATCGGCTCGGCACGCGCGCGCAGCAGGTCAAGCTGCTGCAGGGGGCCTCGGACGAGGTCCCGCTGTTCGCCGTGGAGCAGCTGCTCGAGCGAACGTTCGAGGGGGCGAGAGGGGCGACCGGATCCGGGAGCGAGCTCGAGCGAGTGCTCGAGCGCCGGCGCGTGCTGCTGTCCGAGGCGGGCCTCGAGGTCGAGGCCGAGGCCACGGCGATCTTCCTCGCCAGCCGCACCGGACAGCTCGTCGGCGAGGCGCCGACCTTCGACGACGACCAGGCCGCCGCTGCCTACCGGCACCTGCGCGCCTTGCTTGCCCGCCAGGAGGCGGTCTCCAAGCCGGGCGAGCTGGCGGAGCGCTACGCCGCCGAGGCGGAGCAGGCGAGCGGGGCGCTGGCCGAGGTGTTGTCGCTGCGGGCCGCCGAGCTGATGATGGCGGGCGACGAGTGGCAGCGGGCCCTCGACCTGCTGCCCTCGGGCGTCGAGGGGGCGCTCGGGGTGCTCGCCGCGCGCTATCGTGCCGTCTGCCAGGCGCGGCTGCGGCTGTGGGCCGAGGTCGGCGAGACCTTCATCGAGCTCTCTGGCGAGCGGGTGGACCGCGATCAGGCGCTGCTGATCTCGCTGCTGCTCGGGGCCAAGCAGCCCGACAGCGCCCCCCGGCTGCTCGGGCAGGTCGCCAACGCGGTGCAGGAGATGCGGGGGCCGGCGGCATCGCGGATGTGGAGCCTGCTGCTGGCGCTCGCCCGTCGCTGTCGCGACAACGACCTGATGGCTCGGGTCTGGACCTCGATGGCCGAGAAGGACACGGACTCGAAGCGTCGCGGCCTGGCCGCCTTCTGCTCCGGTGTGCGCCAGCTCGACGCCCAGCGGCACGACGATGCGCTGAGCTCGTTCGAGCACGCGCGCCGACGCCTCGGCGAGCACGCCGAGGCGATCATCGGGCAGATCCTCGCCGCGGTCGGCGCCTCCAAGGTCGAGGCGGCGGGCACCGCGGCGCAGCTGCTCTCCCAGCTGGCGAGCAAGGCCCGTAGCGAGGGGCGGGCGCGGCTCCTCGGCATGGCGGTGGACCTGTACTGGAGCGCCGGCGACCTGAAGCAAGCGGCGACCCTCTCGGACAAGATGACCGCCGAGAACCCGACCGACGTCGAGGCGCTCAAGCGGGGTGCGGCGATCCATCTCCGGCTCGACAACGTGCGCCAGGCGGCCCAGTCCCTCGAGCGCGCCGCGACCCACTCCCAGGGCGAGAGTCTCTTCTGCGCGGTGGGCGACCTGCTCTGGCAGCGGCTCGACGAGCTGCCAGGGGCTGAGAAGGCCTATCGGCGGGTGCTCGAGCTCAACCCGCTGCACCCTGGCGCCCTCAGCGGGATGCGGGCGATGTTCGCCAAGGCCGACCGCTGGGAGCCGCTGCTCGAGGTGCTCGACAGCCTGCTGCAGCTCGCCGACAGCGACGACAGCCGCCTCAAGCTGCACTTCGACAGCCTCTCGGCAGCCCGGCGGCTGCTCGGGCGCGGCGACGGCAAGGCGGCGGGCCGCCGGGTGCTGACCCACGCCGACGAGGTGCTCAAGCTCGAGTCGAGCAACAGCCGCGCCATCGACAGCTTGACCCACCTCGCGGGCAAGTTCGGCTGGTGGCACGAGCTGGTCAACCGCCGCGAGTTGCTCTCGAGTTCGGTAGCCGGTCTGCGCGGCCTGCGCCGGGCGGCCCAGCAGTCGTCGAACCACGAGCTGCTCGCCGACGCCTGCGGCCAGCTCGCAGAGCGCTCCAGCGACGACCGCGAAGCGTGCGCGGCGGCGATCGAGGCCGGTGACATCTACGCCGAGCACCTCGACGACCGCGGGCGGGCCAAGGGCTGCTACCGCAAGGCGGTCGAGCTCGAGCGCAGCAATGGCCAGCCGCTGCTGCGCTTGGCCGATCTGCTCCGGGCCGACCAGGAGAACGGGATCGGTCTTCAGGCGGCGACGGAGCTCGCCCCCGTGCTCGAGGCGCTGCTCCCGCTCTCGACGCCGGCCGAACAGCAACCGATCCGCCTCGAGCTGGGCAAGCTCTACGCCGAGCAGCTCTCCCAGCCGGACGAGGCGATCAAGCACTTCCGCAAGGTGTTGGCGGAAGACCCAGGCGACCTGGAGGCCCTGCGCGCGTACGAGGCGGCGCTGAAGCAAGCCGGCAACACCGGCGAGCGGGTGCGGGTCCTCGAGCGGATCCTGCAGGAGTGCCAGGACCAGGGCGAGGTGCTACAGATCCTGCTCGACCTCGCCGACTGCTACCGCGAGCGCAAGGACAACCGCGGGCTGGCGACGCTCGCGCTGCAGCTGCAGAGCTACGCCGACGACGAGCGGGCGCTGAGCTGCCTTGAGCGGATCCTCGTCGATCAGGGTCGCTATCGCGAGCTCTGCGAGTTCTACGAACGCCGGGTCCAGGTCCTGGTCGCCGCTGGCGACAACCCGGCGGCGGCCGACCTGCTGGCGCGCAAGGGCAACATCGAGCTCAGTCACCTCCAGGTCGTCAGCGAGGCGATGGAGACCTTCACCCACCTGCTCCGGCTGCGGCCGGGCGACGAGACGACCCTCGGCCGGCTGGAGGAGATCCTCACCCAGCTCGGCGACTGGCAGCGGCTGGTGCCGCTGTTCGAGACCTTCGCCGAGAGCCTCGAGGACGACCGCGAGCGGGTCTCCCACCTCCACCGCGCGGCGGAGATCGCGCAGAACCGGCTCAAGGACGAGGCGGAGACGGTCCGGCTCTACGAGCGGATCTACCAGCTCGCGCCGAGCGACTCGCGCGCCTTCGCCGTGCTGCAGAAGAAGCTCGAGCGCGAGAACGATCACCGCAAGCTGGTCGACCTGTTGCTCGAGCAGGCGAACATGATCACCGAGCGGGGCGAGAAGCTCGATCTGGTGCTCCGCGCGGCGGCGATCAGCGAGAAGACCGACATCGACCTGTCGATCGACCTCTACAACCGGGCGCTGAAGGTCGACGCTGTGAACGCGGAAGCGCTCGAGTCTCTGGCGCGGATCTACGAGTCGCTCGAGCGCTGGGACGAGCTGCTCCAGGTGACCAAGAGCCAGATCCAGCTCGGCGGCAAGCCGGCGCGGGTGGCGCTGCTCTATTTCAAGATGGGCTCGGTGATCGAGACCCAGCACCATGACGACGACGAGGCGTTCCGCTACTACACCGAGTCCCTGCGGCAGTCGAAGAGCTGCCTGCCCGCGCTCCACGGCCTGCGCGACCTCCACACCCGGCGGAGCGAGTGGCAGAAGGTGGCGCAGACCCTCGAGGCCGAGGCGGCGGTCTGGTCGGAGAGCAAGGGCAAGGCCGACGTGTTGGCCCAGGCGGCCGAGGTCTACGCGACCAAGCTCGGTGACCGGGCCACGGCGCTCAAGCGCTACGAGCAGGCGATCCGCATCCACCGCGAGTGCATGCCCGCCGCGCTGGCGCTGTTCGAGCACTACGCCAGCCAGGGGCGCTACGCCGACGCGGCCGCCTGGGGCAAGGTCTACGCCCGTCGAGGGCGGGCGACCCAGGCCCAGCGGGCGCGGTTCCTCATTCGCTGGGCCGAGGTGCTGACCAAGCTCGACAAGCCGAACGACGCGGCCGAGGCGCTGGTCAAGGCCCTGCGGCTGCGGCCGGGCGACAGCGCGGCGCTCCACGGCTTGCTCGATCTCTGCCGGCAGCACCCAGATGCCTACGACTTCACCTCCGCCTTTCGGGAGCTGCTGAAGGAAGCGAACAAGCGCGAGGACCCCGAGGGACGATCGATCCTCTCGGCGACCGCCGGGGTGCTCGCCGAGCACCGCGGCGAGGTCGACGAGGCGCTCTCGCTCTACCGGGCTGCGGTGAAGATGTCCGGGCCGCAGCTGCGGATCGTCGTGCCGCTCGCCGACCTGTTGGTCTCGATCGGCGAGGAGGCCGCCGGGCGGGAGCTGGTGGAGCAGTGCCTCGTCGACGATGCGGACTTCAACCAGTGGCTCGACGCGACCCTCTGGCTTGCCCGCCACTGGGGCGAGCATTGCCAGGAGTACGAGCGGTCGATCAAGAGCTACCAGGAGGCGCTCAAGCGGCAGCCGAACCTCGACGACGTGCGGGTCGAGATGGCGCGGATGTTGATCATGGCCGGCGAGCCCCAGCGGGCGCTCGAGGAGCTGACCAGCGCCTGCAATCAGCTCGCCTCGCGGGCCACCGGTGACCTGGTGCAGCTCGCCAAGCGCTACCACTCGGCGGGGCTGGCAGCCCTCGCTGCCGGAAACCTCAAGGCGGCCGAGTCGAACCTCCGCCGGGCCTGCGAGTACGCACCCGAGTGGCCGTACCCGTACCTGGCCCTGAGCAAGCGCCTGCTCGCCTCTGGCGACGCCGACAACGCCGAGCGGGAGCTCAAGCTGGCCGAGCAGGGGCTCAAGGTTCGCAGCGCTGACGTGATGCGGGCCCAGGCGGAGTTCTTCGGTCGTCGAGGCTTCATCGACCGCGCGGTGACGCTCTACCGCAAGGCGGTCAAGCTCAAGGATCCCGACATCGACGACCGAATGAACCTCGCTGGCTTCCTCCTCCGTGGTGAGAACCCGGCCGAGGCGTTCGACCTGCTCTACGGCGCGATCGCTGACCGGGGCGAGTACGTGCCGGCCTACGAGCAGCTGGCCCGGGGCTACAAGATCCTCGGGCTCGAGCACCGGGTGCGGCGTGCGGCCCAGGTGGTCCAGCTCGCCCTCGGCGGGCACGTGGCGGCGACGGATCCGCCGGCGCCGTTGGCCGCGATCAAGGCCGACGCTTGGAAGGCGCTCGGCGCGCCGCTGGCGGAGTCGCCGCTGGATCAGATCTGGAAGCTGATCGGCGCGCAGGTCTGCAAGCTCTTCTTGCCCGAGATCCAGACCTCGCCCGCCTCACGGTCGGAGCTGCAGTCGCTGACCTCCGAGATGTGCCGGCTGGCATCGGTGGAGATCGGTGCTGCGGTGGCGACCGAGCTGCCGGTGCCGATCGGTGTCGTCTCCAGCTCGATCGTCACCTCGCCGACGACGGAGAACCTGCCGGTGCCGGAGCTTCGCGCGCAGATGGTGATGGCGACCACCGCGCTCAAGCTCGGCTACGGCGAGTTGGTCAACCACTCGCCCTCCGTGCGTCGCGCGGTACGCGAGTTCATCGCGATGTTGTTGCTGCCCGAGGACCTGCGGCCGGAGCCGGCCAAGGAGTTTCTCGCCGGCGTCTCGGGCCGGACCAAGCGGGCGTTGACCAAGCTGCTGGTGCAACACGCGACGAGCCAGAAGAAGGCCGAGCGGACGATCCAGTCCTGGTTCTCGGCCATTGACGACGCCTGCTGGCGCGTCGGCCTGCTGGTCACCGAGGACCTGGGCGCTGTGGCGAGGGGCCTGGCGTTGCGGGAAGGGGTGCTGGTGGAGGTCGCGTATCAGGGCGGTCTGCTCCACGCGATGCCGGTGATGGAGCGCCTCGCCAGCTACTACGTCAGCGACGCGTTCGATCGCGAGCGCGCGCGACTGCAGTCATGATGGTGCCATCTTTCTGGTGAGCGACGGCCCGAGGGTTCGGG
>JAUVBO010000518.1 GCA_030591195.1 Pseudomonadota bacterium | reverse complement strand
GCCAACCGCCCCTTGCCGATCGGTACCCGCGTGAGCATGGAGCTCCACCCCCGCCGCGGGCAACGGGTGTCGATGTCCGGCGTGGTGGTCCGGACCCCAGACGACGGCCCCCGGGGCATGGGCCTGGCATTCGTCGAGGTCGACGGGGACGGCCGGGTCGATCTGGCCCGCCTGGTAGGCCGGGTCGGGACGCAGAGCATGCTCACCACCGCCGACGCCGAGGCCTTCGTCTACCATCGCGACCGGTAATTCTTCCGGGGGCTTCAATCCCCAGAGGCTCGCGGAGTCAGCGGCCAAGGAGAACGCCGAAGCCTACGGGTCGAAGCTCACGCGGGCGCCCAGGGTCAGCTGGTCGATCGACAGCTCGTACCGCCCGTTGCCGATCGGCGCACCGAGCTGTCCCGGCCTCAACGGGGCGATCTGCTTGACCAGGCTGCCGCACTCCTCGGTCACCGCACCAGCGCACGCGGGCTGACCGGGCGCCGGATCCACATCCCGCGCGGGGTGAAACAACCGCGCATAGGCCAGGCTGAGCTGGTATCGCCCCCAGCGCAGCGCGACCCCGGCGGCGATGCCGATGCGGGTCATCGGCAAGAAGTCGAGCCTGGTGTGCTCGGTCCTCATCGCCCCCGACTCGAACAGCCCGCCCGCGCTGAAGATTAGCTCGCCGTCGTGGACCACGTCGTGGAGCCGGTAGGATCCGCCGAGGCGCAGGCTGTAGCTGTCGTCCCAGGCGTGGAGCAGCGAGATCTCCACGATCTCCTTGAACACGTTGCCGTCGCGGACGAAGACGATCTGGAGCGGCTCGCCCAGCTCCGCCGTGAAGGTCTGCAACGACGAGCTGCGCTCCCAGACGAAGTCGAGCTCGAGATCGAAGCGCTCCCGCCCCTGGACGTCGTGGGCGATGTAACGCAGGCCGCCGCGGACGATCCAGCGCTCCGGCAGGTCGAGCGAGATCCTGGCCGGGTTCGGCTCGGCGGCGGCCTCGACGCCGCCGAGCAGCCCGGTGATGATGCGGCGGGGCAGCTCGCAGTGACCGTCGGCCCGCCGGTCGCCAACGCACAGCTCCCCGCTGGTCCTGTAGGTGAAGCCGAGCCGCACCGAGGCCCCCAGCTCGAGCGAGGGAAACGGCCGGTAGTGAACGCCGAAGAGGCCCGTGGGCGTGACCGGCGAGTCGGCGTCGACCCGCACGTCGAGATCCGACTCGGGATCCTCTCCGTTCAGCCCCGTGGCCGCCTGCCAGGAAAAGTCGATGTAGCTCAGCAGCAGCGCCGCCCCGAAGCTCAGTCCGTCGAGCGGCTGCCAGGCCAGGCCGATGGTCGGGTGAATCGCCAAGATCTCGACCCGCTCCAGCTCGTAGCGGCTCGGCGACGCCACCCCGCTCGCGTCCGCGGGCACGCAGGGGTCAGTGCCGGGCACGCAGAAGCGCGGGAAGGTCCGCCGCGGATGGGCGCTCGGCCCGTAGATCCCGGCCATCAGCACGAGGTTGAAGCGCCGCAGGAACCGCAGGTCCGAGGTCACGCCGACGAACGGCGCCACCGCGGGCCCCGCCTGGTTCTCGACCGCCGGCATCCGCTGGTCGGAGAGCGGACCCGGGTAGTGCTCGGGCGCGGTGCTTGGATCCGAGTACTGGCGCCGCTGGAAGAAGATGCTCTGGCTCACCAGGTGACCGTCGATCAGAATCTGTGTCCCCCGCAGCCGGGCGGCGCCTGCCGGGTTGTAGAAGATCGCCGTCGGGTCGTCGGCTCGGGCGACGAAGGCGCCACCGCGAGCGAGCGAAGCGGCGCCGAGGTCCGGGAACGCGTAGCCGCCTCCCTGGGCACTCCCGGGGCCTGCGACAAGCACCACCAGCGCCACGCCGGCGAGGCGTCTTCGTCGCCCGAGGCCGTGACGGAGCGACCGAAGCGTCACCGCTGTCTCCCGCCGCTACGGGCCTGCTCCCTGGTGAGAAAGACGTGCAGCAGGGCGATCGCCGCCGGCGTCATGCCCGGGATCCGCGATGCCTGCCCGAGCGACGCCGGGCGCTGGTGCTGCAGCTTCTCCTTCAGCTCGTTGCTGAGGCCCGGTATTTGACCGTAGTCGATGCTCACGGGGAGAGCCCCTCTTTCTAGCTGCTGCAGCCGCCGAGCCTGCTCGGCTTGCTTGTCGATGTAGCCGCGGTACTTGATCGCGATCTCGGCCTGCTCGGCGACCAGCGGCTCGGCGAGCAGCGACGGATCGACCAGGCCCGCCTGGCCGAGCAAGCCGAGTCCCACCTGGGGCCGCAGCAACAGCTCGGCGAGGGTCGTGCCCGGCCGTACCGGCGTGGTGCCAGCGACCTCGAGCAGCGGGTCGATCGACGCCGTCTGGTCCCGGCCAACCCGGATCGTCTCCAGCGCCTGGCCGAGCCGCTCGCGGCGCTCTTGCCGCTGACAGAAGAGCGCCCACCGCTCGTCGTCGATCAGCCCGAGCTGGCGCCCGATCGGTGTCAGCCGAACGTCGGCGTTGTCCTCCCGGAGCAGCAGCCGGTACTCGGCCCGGGAGGTGAACATCCGGTAGGGCTCGGGGGCGCCCTGGGTCACCAGATCGTCGATCAGCACGCCGATGTAGGCTTGGTCACGACCGAGGTACACCGGAGGTTGCCCGTCGATCGAGCGCGCGGCGTTGACCCCGGCGATCAACCCCTGGGCCGCGGCCTCCTCGTAGCCGGTGGAGCCGTTGATCTGTCCGGCGAGGTAGAGCCCCTCGATCCCCCGCGGCTGGAGAGCCGGCGAGAGCGCTCGCGGATCGCAGTAGTCGTATTCCACCGCGTAGCCGAGCTCGAGCAACCGCGCCTGCTCGAAGCCGACGATGCTGTGCACCAGCGCCTCCTGCACGTCTGCCGGCAGGCTGGTCGAGATCCCGTTCGGGTAGACCTCGAGGGCGTCGAGCCCCTCGGGCTCGACGAAGATCTGGTGCCGGTCGCGGTCGGCGAAGCGCACCACCTTGTCCTCGATCGAGGGACAGTAACGCGGCCCGGTCGACTCGATCACGCCGCTGTAGAGCGGTGAGCGATGGAGGTTCTCGCGGACCAGTTGGTGCGTCCGCGGGTTGGTATAGGTGAGGTGGCAGGGGACCTGGCGGAGGGGTGGACGCCCATCGGGCCAGTCGCTCCAGAACGAAAAACGGGGCGCGGGATCGTCGCCTGGCTGCGGGTCCATCGCCTCGAGATCGATCGTCCGCCGGTCGATCCGGCAGGGGGTGCCGGTCTTCAGCCGCCCGAGGGGCAACCCGAGCCCGCGCAGCGCCACCGACAGCGCCGCGGCCGCCGGCTCGCCGCCCCGCCCACCGGCTCGCTGCTCGGCCCCACAGTGCAAGAGCCCGCCGAGGAACGTTCCGGTGGTCAGCACCACGGCCCGGCACTCGAGCTGCCCGCCGCCCGCCAGCTCGACGCCGGAGACCCGTCCGCCAGCCTCCACCAAGCCGACGACCTCTCCCTCGAGCAGCCGCAGCCGGCGGCTGGTGCGCACCACGTCGGCGACGTGGGCGGCGTAGCGGCGCTTGTCCGCCTGCACGCGGGTGCCGCGCACGGCGGCGCCCTTACGCCGGTTGAGCCGCCGGAACTGGATCCCCGTGGCGTCAGCCGCCAGCCCCATCAGGCCGCCGAGGGCGTCGACCTCGCGAACGAGGTGCCCCTTGCCGAGCCCGCCAATGGCCGGGTTGCACGACATCCGCGCCACCGCTTCGGCGCGAAAGGTCACCAGCACCACGTCCCGGCCAAGCCGCGCCGCCGCCAGCGCGGCCTCGACCCCCGCGTGCCCGGCCCCGACGACGACAACGTCCGACTTGGTCATGACCGCCCGAGACCCCCGTCACTACCTGTTCTTGATCGGAGCCTTGCAGTTGGACGACTTGGGGGCACTGTAGGGCTCGAAATCGTAGACCTTGAGCGTCATCCGCACCGTGACCTCACGGTACTCCTCGGACTTTCGCTCGTCGCGGATACCGCCGAAGCTCACCCCTCGCACCATCACCGAGCCGCACGGATCGAGCACCCCGCGGGGCAGCCGTCGCTGGAATCCCGCCCAGATTTGTAGATCGCGCTTGGTGCACCGGTTCAGGCCGCCGCAGACGAAGTGCAGCGAGCGGTACCAGTAGGGACCCTTGGCGTGGTGCTCGTGGACCGTCAGCCCCGTCTGCAACCCCACCTCGGCGTCGCGGTTCTCG
>JAUVBO010000875.1 GCA_030591195.1 Pseudomonadota bacterium | reverse complement strand
GAAGAAGCAGGACCAGAAGAAGCAGGACCAGAAGAAGCAGGACCAGAAGAAGCAGGACCAGAAGAAGCAGCGGCCACGCAACCAGCAGCAGCAGCCGAAGCCCCCACGCGACAGGCAGATGCAGCGAGCCCTCGACGCACTGGACAAGAGCGACCGGAATCTCCAGCGTCGGCGACTGCGGTTGCTGTATGGTGGGCGGCGTCGGCCGCCCGCCAAGGACTGGTAAGGGGCCCCTGCCCACTGGAGACGATGCACGGTCAGCCTGGGACAACCAGCGGTCTTCCGAGAGGGAATTCCCGGGCGCCACGGCGCGCTCTGCTCCTCGGCTGGCTGCTGCTTGGCCTCGCGCCGGCCCAGGCGCTGGCAAACACCAGCAGCGTCAGCATCGGCGTCTCGCGCCGGATCGTCAGCCTCGGCGAGACGCTGGAGGTGACGGTGCGGATCACCGTCGAGGGCCGATCGGGCTACGACGAGTACTTCCCCCCGATGATGACCGGCTTCCGCCAGAGCGGCAGCGCGATGACCAGCCAGAACATCGAGGTGATCAACTGGCGGGTGCGCCGCCGTGAGACCCACGTCTATCACGCGATCCCGATCAAGGCCGGCCGGCAGACCATCGGCCCGGCGGCGATCCGCGTCGCGGGGCGGACGTTCAAGTCGGGCCGGGTAGCGGTGGAGGTCCGTCAGGGCCCACCAGGCCAGCCTGGTCAGGCGGGTCAGGCGGGTCAGGCGGGTCAGCCCGGCCAGCCCGGTCAGCCTGACTTGCCCGGTCAGCCCGGTCAGCCTGACTTGCCGGATCAGGCCGCGTTGCCGGGCGTGTCAGCAGAGCAGCTGCGCTCGGGCGTCTTCCTCGCTGCCACGGCCAAGCCGGATCGGGTCTTCGTCGGCGAGCAGGTGGTGGCCGAGTGGCTGCTCTACACCCACTCGGACGTGCTGGGCTACCAGCCGGCGGCCCAGCCGAGCACCGAGGACTTCTGGTCCGAGGACCTCCGCTCGCCCAAGCGTCTGCACTTCGAGCGGGTGGTGGTCCGGGGCAGGGTGCTCTACGCGGCGGTGGTCTGGCGCAAGGCGCTCTTCCCGCACAAGGCCGGCAGACTGGTGGTCGGGCCGCTCACGGCGCGGATCCGCACCCTGCAGCAGTTCGCGCGCAGGTCGGTCAAGCGCGCCAGCCCGCCGCTCGAGATCGAGGTCGTCGCGCTGCCCGAGGACGGCAAGCCGAAGAACTTCCCGCCGCAGAACGTCGGGCAGTACCAGATCTCGGCGCTGGTCGACCGGCAGCGGGTCAAGGCTGGTGAGGCGGTGCAGCTCAAGGTGGTGGTTCGCGGAAGCGGCAACCTGCCCCAGCTGAAGGTCGCCGCGCTCGGTACGGTGGATGGCTTCAAGGTCTACGACCCGAAGGTCGACGAGCGGTTGACCCGCGAGGATGGTATCGCCGGCGAGAAGACGATCGAGTACCTGCTGTTGCCAACCCGCGGGGGCCAGCTGCGCATCCCGGCGGTGCACCTCGACTACTTCGATCCGGCGGCCGAGGCCTACCGTCGGGCGAGCACCAAGCCAGTGGCGATTACCGTCACCGGCTCGCTGCCCGGGGACGGTTCTGGGGCCGCGACGGTGGGCGGCAAGAACAACGTGCTCGACCTCGACATCCGTCCACCCCGACGGGCGTCGTCCCTCGGCCACCGCGAGCGGTTTCGCTTCCTCGAGGGCCTGTCGCTGTTGCTCTTCGCCCTGCCGGTGCTGCTGTTCTTCGGCACCACCGGTGCAGAGGCGCTGCGGGCCCGGCTTCGCAAGCAGACCGCCCGAACGGTGAGCCGCCAGCTGGCCAAGCGTGTGCGTCGGCACCTGCGCGCGGCGGGCGACGCGGCGCGCAGGGGCGACGGTGGCGCCTGCTACGGCGAGCTGGCGGCGGCGCTCCAGGTCCAGCTCGCCGAGCGACTCGGGCGACGGGTCGAGGGGCTGACCCGCGACGAGCTGGCGCGAGCGATGGTCGATCGGGGCCTCGACGAGACGCTGATCGCGCGGGCCAGCGAGGAGCTCGACAGCGCTGACTTCGGTCGCTTCGCCGGCTCGTCGGCCACCGCCTCCGATCTGCAGACCTCGATCGCGCGGGTACGCGAGACGGTCCAGCGCGTGGCCCGCGCCCGCCTCCGGCCCGGTGGGCCGGCGGGGAAGGGCGAGGGACGACCGTGACCGCAGCTGTGATCCGGGTTGCCTTCGCCGCGGCGCTGGTGGTCGCGTTGACTGGCGGCGAGGCTCGGGCCGAGACGGTCGACGACGCCTACCAGCGCGGCCTGACCCACTACTTCGCCGGCCGCCACGCCGAGGCGGTGAAGGTCTTCGAACGCCTGGTCGCCCTGCCGACCCACCACGAGGACCTCTTCTACAACCTCGGCTGCGCCTACTACCGCCAAGGCCAGCTCGGCCCGGCGATCTTCAACTTCGAGCGGTCGCTGGCGCTCGATCCTGACCGCGACGACGCGCGCTTCAACCTCAAGACCGCCCGGGCGCGGGTCCAGCGGCAAGCGAAGGACGTGATCAAGGGCGCGGCGGCCGAGCGCTGGTGGGTCTCCGTGATCACCCACTTCGGACAGCTCGGCTGGTCGGCGGCGTTCCTCACGGTCTGGTGGCTGTTCTTCCTGCTGCTGTTCGTCCTGCGCCGGGTCGAGGCCGGCCCGCTGCGCGCCGGCCTCGTCGCCGGATGTAGCTTCCTCGCGCTGGTCACGCTGCTGGCCGGCTCGTTGCTCCTCGGCCGGATCCACCACGACCGCCGGGTCAAGCTCGGAGTGATCCTGCCGGACAAGGTGGCGGTTCACGAGGGCACCGCAGCGACGACCAAGAAGCTCTTCGTCCTGCACGCGGTGCTCAAGGTTCGCCTGATCGGCGAGGACTCGGTCTTGGTTCGCATCCGGCTGGCCAACTGCCTCGAGGGCTGGCTCGAGCGCGACAGGATGGTGGCGCTGTT
>JAUVBO010000354.1 GCA_030591195.1 Pseudomonadota bacterium | reverse complement strand
GCTGCCTGGTTCGCCTCGCGCTGGGCGTTGGACTCGGCGATCTCGGCGGCACTTTGTGCTTTCGCGATGCGTTGTCGGCCGATGCTCTCGAGGTACTGCTTGTCGTCGGTGACGTGCTGGACCTTGAGCGTGTCGAGCTGCAGGCCGAGCTTCTCGAAGTCGTCCTTGACGTCCTCGCTGAGGCTATCGGCGAACTTCAGCCGGTCCTCGTTGACCTCCTCAGGGGTCAACGTCGCGAGCACCCCGCGCAGCGAGCCCTCGAGGGTCTCGCCCGCCACCGAGTGCAGCTCCTCGCGGCCGCGGCCGAGGAAGCGCTCGATGGCGTTGCGGACGAAGGCGCGGTCGGAGGAGACCTTGACGTTGGCGATCGCCCGCACCGTGAGCGGGATGCCTCCCTTGGAGTAGGCCCCGGTGGTGAGGATCTCGATCGGGATCAAGGTCAGGTCCATCTTGTCGACCTTCTCGAAGATCGGCGTCCGCCAGTGGCGGCCAGAGAACTCGACCCGGCTACCGACCATCGTCCCGTCGGCGTTGCGGTACTTCTTGCCGGAAAAGACCAGCAGCTCGTTCGGCCGGCAGATGTAGAGGAAGCTGCGGATGATGAAGTAAAACAGCAGCAGCGAGCCGGCCGCCACGACGCTCCAGACGAGCACCGACACGAGCCGGTCCACCTGAATCTGTCCCAACGCTTCTTCCATCGTCGAACTCCTTTCCTACACCCCGCTAGAAGGTTCTAGTTGAGCTCGCTGTTGTCCGTCTCAGTCAACTCGGTGGAGGGCACCACGTGGAGGGTACCCTCGACGCAGTCGATCACCAGCACCTGCACCCCTTGTCCGATCGCCTGGCCCGCGTCGGCCCGGGCCGGCAGGTCCACGGTCTGGCCCTGGACCGTCAGCCGCACCTTGCCGGCCAGGCCGTCAGGGATCGGCAGCAACACGGAGCCCTCGAGCCCCTTGTAGTGCCGAGCGCCCACCACCTCACCGACCAGCTGCTTCTTCAGCCGCTGGATGATGAACGCCGCGCAGAAGCCGATCAGCAGCCCCATCGCCAGCGCGGCGATCAACGTGGTCCACTTGCCCGCCAGCGCGAACAGCGACAGCACCGTGCCGGTGATGCCGAAGAAGGCGAGGAAGAAGACCCAGAAGCGAAGGCTGACGAAGGGAAGCCAAACCTCGGCGAACCCCGCGCCGCCCCCGTGACCGACCTCGACATCCGCGTCGGCGTCGGCGTCGGCGTCCACGTCCACGTCCACGTCCACGTCCACGTCCACGTCCACGTCCACGTCGACGTCGACGTCCACGTCCACGTCCGCGTCGCTGTCATGTCCGAGCAGCAGCGAGGCGCCGAGCAGGATGCCGCCGACCACCAGGGACCCGATGTAGACATAAAGTAGCAGCATGGCCATCGCCCTCCTCGTGCCATGGGTGGGCACGATCCCGCCCCACCCGCCGGGCACATCGTCGTCCTCTGATAGGTGCCGCCCGAAGTCAGCTACTATCTCAGGCCACGGTAGCCACCGCAACGAATAGCGGCCCGTCATGACCTAATGCAGGGCCTACCGCTGCCCAGGGGCTTAGCAGCCGACGTGCCAACACCAAGCATCCGGAAATCCGCCAACTTAGATGGACGATGGGTGCCAGGCGCCAAGGGCCGGCGGGGCTCCCGGCCTCCGGCTTGGTGCTACTTCGCTTGGTGCTACTTCGCTTGGTGCTACTTCGTGTGGTGTTACTTCGCGTAGGCGTCGGCCGCGGGCGCGGCCTTTTTCTGGGTCGCCTTGCGGCGGGCGCGCTTGGCCTTGCTGCGACGCTTGGCCCGGCGCTCGGCAGCGCGCTTGGCCACCACCCGGTAGCCCTGCTGTCCGCCGAGCTTGCCCTGGCACGGCGCGAGCCGGGCGGCGACCACCTCGGTCAGGTCCGGCCGGCTGGCCAGCAGCCGGAGGTAGACCTCGAGGGCGTCCCGGCAGCGCCCCTGGCGCACCGCCGCATCGCCGAGGGCGAGCAGGCTGACGCTCTTCTTGCCTTCCTTGGCCGGCGCCGCCTTGCCGCCGGCCAGCGCGTCCCGATCCTGTTTCTTCGCCGACTTGGACTGAGGTTGGGCCACCCTCCCGCGCGCCGGGGACTTGTTGCTCCAGACGCCGCCCGAGCCGCCGCCAACGTCGGCCGCGTTGGCCAGCCGCCGGGCTGCCCGGCGACGCGGCGAGGGTCGACGGGAACGTGTCGTCGTCGCCGGCCGCTTCTTGCGCGCCTTGGCGACCATGGTCGGGCGCGGCGCGGGCGAGGGATGGGCCCGGGCGGTGTCGATGCGCTTGAGGTCGTCGACGTTGGCCCCGGCGGGCACGGCGGCCTGGGCCGGCGGCGTGAGGACCTTCTGCTGACGCTCGGCCTCCCCTCGATCGCTCATGTAACCCCGACCCTGCCCATACCCCAGGGTGACCGGCCCGCTGCTCCTCAAACCGGACTTGTCAGACCGACTGCTGTCCTCCTCGTTGGCCCGGCGCGCTGTCTCGTCGGACCGCCCTGCGAAGCGATCCGTCGGTGCGTTCTTGGCGAGCCCGCCGGCGGCCGTGGCGACGGCGCCGCCCCGACCGCCCTTGGCCTGCTCGTCCTTGGCCCCGCCCGGCAGCTCCCGATCACCGAAGCGTTGCTTGGCCAGCCGTGACCCTTCCGGGGCGGCTGCCGGCGCTGGACGGGTCTCGCGTGCCGAGCGGATCGTACCCTGGTGATCGAGCCCGAGAGGCAGGTCGGATCGACGGTCGTAGCGGGCCGGAGGCAGTCCCTGCCGGTAGGTGTAGAAGCTGACGCCGAGCACGGCCACCAGCGTGGCGGCTGCCGCCAGCGCCGGGTGCATCACGAAGACCCGCATCAGTGAACGAAGGCGCCCGCTGAAGGTCGACCGGGGCGCCGCCCGGGCGGCCTCGGCCAGCAAGGCCTGGCTGATTCTTGCGGGGGGGTCGAGCTCCTCAAGCTCGCTGACGGCCAGACGGGTCTGCTTGAACGAGGCGACCTCGGCCGCACAGCGCTCGCACGCCTCGAGGTGGGCCTCGAGCGGCGCCACCTGAGCGGGGTCGATCTCCTCGTAGAGGTAGTCGACCAGCAGTTCGTCTATCTGCTTGCAATCCATCAGCTTCTCGTCCAGCTGGTCGCTGGTTCGCCAGCCGCCAGCCGCTGTCCTATCCGTCCATCAAACGCCCGAGGCGCCCCTTCGATCTTTCTATTCGTTGCCCGGTTCTGGTTCGGTGCTCTCTATTCCCTATTCTAGTGTACCGCCCGTGCGAGATCCTGGTACTCGTGTAGCTGATTCCGAAGGTTCTCGAGGGCATACCGCATCCGGCTCTTCACCGTATTCTCTGGACAGCCAACGATCTCGGCGATTTCCTTGAACGGCAGGTTCGCCGACTCGCGCATCAGGAAGACCTCGCGCTGCTCGTCGCTGAGCTGACCGATGGCGGCTCGCAGACGGGTCTGGAGCTCGCGGCTCTGCACCTGGCGGTCGACGCCCGGTCCCTGGTCAGCCATCAGATCGCCCACGGTGCTACGGCCTTCCTGCTTGCCGGCGGGCTGGTCGAGGGACGTGGCCTGCCGGTGCTTTGCGCGCCGCGCCATGTCGACGCACAGGTTGCGCGCGATGGTGTAGAGCCACGTGGTGAACTTGGCCTCCCGCTTGTAGTTGCGGGCGCTCCTGATCACGCGCAGAAACACGTCCTGCAGCAGGTCCTCGGCCAGCGCCTTGTTCCCCACCTGACGGACGAGGAAGTTGAACACCGGGCGCTGGTGGCGCTCGAGCAGCACCTCGAAAGCACGAGTGTCTCCGCGCTGATACGCCTCCATCAGCGCCGCGTCGCCACGTTCCTCCCTCACTGCCGAAAACTCCCGGAGCTGACCTGCGATGGCCTGCATGCTAGCCTAGGGTCCCCTCTCGGGCAAATCGTTCCGGCCTCTTACACCGGCTACCAACGCATCGCCGACGATAAAGTTCTCCGGTTCGTTCACCCGGTGCTCGTGTGCGCTCAAACACGTGTGATCCTCGATCAAGACGTTCGAGTTGCCATCCGCTTACGGAGAAATGCCGCTGCCAGTGATCCCATCGCTACCGATCGACCCGCCAACGCCCTGTTGCCTTTGATTCAAGATCGAGGCGCGGTTGTCCGCGCGATCGCCACGCGGCGATATTTTCGTGGGATCCGCCTGCGCGGTCGACGGAAGGGTGGTCAGTCCAGATCGAATCGCGCGACCAGCTCGAAGGCGAGCGCGACGATGCCAACCACCAGGAGCTGGACCCACAAGACCTCGCTCGCCGGGTCGTGGAAATGCAGCAGGAGGCTCCTCCCGAGGGCCAGGCCAAGACCGGCGCCGGTCAGCACGCGCAGCAAGTTGTTGCCAGGTCGTCCAAGGCGCGCGAGGCCCCAGTCGCAGACCGCAGGAACGGCCGCGCCGATGGCGATCCACCAGTCGGCCACGCCGGCTCGGCCCGGGTTGCCCAGCAGCCAGAGTTGCACCGCGAGGGTCAGCAGCAGGGTCGGGTAGAGACCGGCGCAGCGGGCGCAGACCGCCACGGGACGCCGACCGATCGCGAGCTTCAGGCAGCGGTCCAGCTGATGCTCGCGGTGGTGTGCGAGCCACAGGGGAGCCAGGGCGGGTGGCGGCTTATCGGGCATCGGCGACCGCGACCTCGATCGCCGCGGCGAGGGCGACAAAGGCCGCGACGTCGAGGGTCTCGGCCCTTCGCCGCCCATCGATCCCGACCAGCTCCAAGCTGCGCTGGATCACCGCCCGGTCGAAGGCGGCGGCGAGCGCGCGGTTGAGGGTCTTGCGCCGCTGGGCGAAGGCCGCGTGGACCACGCGGGAGAAGAGCGCCGGGGTCTCTCGCGCGATCCGGGCCGCGTCGCGCATCTCGAGCTGGATCACCGCCGAGTCCACCCGCGGCGCGGGCACGAAGGCGCCCCGACCCACCCGCAGGCAGCGCCGCACCTCGGCCCGGTGTTGACAGAGAACGCTCGCTGCACCGTAGACCCGGCTGCCTGGCGGTGAGACCAG
>JAUVBO010000042.1 GCA_030591195.1 Pseudomonadota bacterium | reverse complement strand
GAGACACCAAGGCCGGCGACCTCGGCGCCCAGGCGAGCACCTTGACCGGGTCGGCTCCGCGCAGGCTGATCCTCGGAGTGCTGCCGGATCGGCTGTCGCGCTACAACTCACCGGCGCGAGCCGAGTGCATCCGCAAGGTGGTGTCCGACGCCGAGCTCGGTGCCTCGGGCAAGGCCGCGGTGTTGCTGGTGCTCGACCACGCGGACCACTTGCTGGCTGCGGTCAACGCCGTGGGGCGCGCGTTGCCGAAGTACGTCGCCAAGAGCGGCAAGCCATCCACCCTTCGCCTGCAGATCCTCGCCGTCGACCGCGCCGGCGAGACCATCGCAGCTCCCCCGGTGGTGCGCGAGACCCTCGAGGCCTCGCGCGACTCGGCGGAGCTGGTCGATACGCCGCCGAGCGAGCTCGATCCGGAGGCCCTGGCCGAGCGCGCCCAGGCGATGCTCGCCGAGATTCCCGGGGTCAAGGTCAAGGTGCTCGTCGGCGACGAGCTGCTCGAGCACGGCCTGCGCGCGATCCACGCCGTCGGCCGGGCGGCGGCCAGCGCGCCACGCCTGCTGGTGGCCGACTTCACCCCCGAGGAGCACTCCGGGCGCCACGTGGCGCTGGTCGGCAAGGGCGTGACCTACGACACCGGCGGGCTACACCTCAAGCGCGTCGGATTCATGGAAGGGATGAAGTGTGACATGGGCGGCGCCGCCGCGGTGCTCGGCGCCTTCCGGGTGCTCGCTCGCACGGGCTGCCCCCACCGGGTGTCATTGTTGCTCTGCCTCGCCGAGAATGCCATCGGGCCCGCGTCCTACAAGCCCGACGACGTGATCAAGGCTCATTCGGGCAAGACGATCGAGATCAACAACACCGACGCCGAGGGGCGCCTGGTGCTGGCAGACGGCGTCTCCTTCGCCGCGCGGGTGCTCCAGGCCGACACGATCCTCGACGCGGCGACGCTGACCGGGGCTCAGCTGGTCGCCACCGGCACGCTCCACGCCGCGGTGATCGCCAACGACGAGGAGATCGAGCAGACCGCTGTCTGGTCCGGCCGGCACACCGGTGATCTGGTCCACCCGCTGCCCTTCGCTCCCGAGCTGTTCAAGCAGGAGTTCAAGTGCGAGGTGGCCGACATGCGCAACTCGGTGAAGAACCGGATGAACGCCCAGACCAGCTGTGCGGCCCAGTTCATCTACTGGCACATCGAGGAGACCAAGGTTGCCTGGGGCCACATCGACCTCGCCGGCCCGGCGTTCCCGATTGATCGCGCGACCGGCTACGGCGTCGCCCTGCTCTCGTCGATGGTACGGCGCCTGGTCTGACCCGTCGCTTTGGGTCAGAGCGGGCGGCGGACCCGGCCCAGATCGACGTAGGCCCGGTCGTTCATCACCACGAACGGCCGCTGCTCGAACTTCAGGCCGCCCTGGCCGTCGTGCTGGATGATCTCGAGCTTGCCCATCCCGTAGCCCATCGGCCCGCGGCTGTAGTAGTGAGCCTGGAGCCGGTAAGGGTAGGCGCGGGCCTTGCCCTCGATCGCGAAGCACTCGGGGCCGTAGCCGGTGGTCACGTCGGCATAGAGCCTTCCTCCCGACTCGAGGTTCATGTGTGAGTACCAGGCGTGGCCGCCCCGGCGATCGTGGATGTGGAAGTCGACGTCGTTGGCGTCGGTCTCCCAGTTGAGGACGAAGCGCAGCGACGGCTTGGTCGGCAGCTTGATGCTCAGCTTCAGCAGGCGGTCGCTGATCGCGCCTCGCTGCTTCGGCTCGGCCTTGATCCACGCGGCGGCGATCAAACCGAGATCCTCGCGCAGGATCCGGGGCACGCCGCGAAAGCGGCCCGATGGGTAGCTGCGCGCCACGCCGACGGCGAGGGCCTCGAAGGCCGCTGCGTGGAGGCCGAGGCGGACCAGGGCGAAGGCGAGCAGCCGGTGGCTGCTCGGGTGATCGGGACGCTGGCGCACGGCCTCGGCGTAGCTGTCGGCAGCGAGGGCCTGGCCGACCTTGCCCAGGGCTTCGAGGCGCTCGCCGGCGAAGCGGCGCATGTCAGCCCGCGAGGGGAACAGGTCGATGATCGAGCCGTAGGCCCGGGCCGCGAGCTCGAGCTGCCGCTTGCTGGTCAGCGCCTCGCCGAGGGCGATCAGCGCCATCACGTCGCCGGGGGCCTCGGCCCGCCAGCGCAGCGCTTCGACCAGCGCGCCGTCGGTCTGGCCACGGGCGACCATGCTCATCACCTTCGCCATCCGCCCCGAGTAGGCGGCCGCTCGCCGCTGCTTGCGGGGCGCCGGTCGCGGGCGCGGGCGGGGAGGGGGTCGCATGATCGCCGGCCGCCGGCTGCGGCTCGGTGCCCGGCGCTTGGCCCGGCGGAACCGTCGCGCTGGGGCTTCGGACTTGGCCTCGTCATCCGACTCCCTCTCGGCCGCGGGGGCCGGCGCCGGGGAGGCCGGGCGGAGGTCGTTGTCGCCGCCCCGGCCTGCAGCCCTCAGCCCGCCGAGGTTCCCGGTGGCTGGGCGGGCCTCGCCGGAGCCCTCGGCGGGCCGGGAGGAACGCTGGCCGGGACCGCGGTGGCGCGCCGTGGGCTGCTCGTTGGCGTCTCGTTTGTCGCGGGCCAGACCCGGGCGCTGCGACGGGGTCACACCCTGCCGGTGCTGCTGGAGCGCCACGCCGTTGGCCCCGACGGTGAGGATGTCGGCCAGCGCGCGCCGGTCGATGCCGTAGCGCCGGTAGTCGTGCTCGGTCTCTAGCACCAGCAGAGCGGTGTAGTCGGTGAGCACGCGGTGCTTGGTCGACAGCGCGATGATCTGCTTGCGGATCGCCTGCTTCATGTCGGGGTCACCATCGGCCAGCCGATCCCGGCGGTCGATCAAGCGGTCGATGCGTGCCTTGACCCACGCGCGCTCGAGCAGCGGGCGCTTAGCGGCGGCGACCTTGATCGCCACCTGTTGCTTGGTGGCGCCCGAGAGGCTGACCTTCAGCGGGGCGCCGGCGGCCACCGCGCCCGGCGGCAGGTCGGCGTAGACCAGCACCTCGTCGCCCGGCTGCACCCCGTCGAGGCGTGAGGGCCAGATCCACTTCGCCCCCTCGACAGCCACCTCGATGCCGGAGATGGTGCCGGCCGACAGTCGGCGGGCGAGCTCGTCGACGCTCAGCTGGTCGCCGTCGAGGATCACCCCGTCGCGGGCCACGGTCCCTCGGACCAGCCGTCGCAGGGTGGCCTCGTCGCGGATCCCACCGGTGACCACCGCGTCGATCCGGTCGATCTTGGACGCCAGCTGCTTGGCCGCCCGGTGTAGATCGTCGCCGCCGATCAGCCCGGCCGTGGCCACGCCGTCACCGAAGAGCAACACCCGATCGAGCGCCGGTCCTTGACGCTCGGCGGCCCAGCGCAGGGCTGTGTAGAGGTTCGATGCCCCGAGCGCGCGCCGGGCGAGGATCGCCTGTAGTTGCTTGTCGCCGACCCCGCCGAGGGTGCCGGCGTAGACCGGGCTGACCACCTGATCGAAGCAGACGATCTCGACCGGAGTCTCGGCGCCGTGGCGCTTGGCCAGGGCGGCGAGCAGCTCGCCGAGCCGGGAGATCTGGGGCGCGAAGCCGGCGGCGCGCGAGGCGCTGGTGTCGACCATCAGCAGCAGGCCCTTGATCTGCGCGGTGGCAGCGGCGCCGAGCTCGGGGGCGAGGCGGACCACGGCGAGGTTGCCGTGACGCAGCCCCTGAACCGGGCTGAGCGACGAGACGACGAAGTCGCGGTCGGGCCGCCAGTTCTGCTTCGCCACGCGGATCAGCTGATGGGTCTGGGCTGTGCCGCCGAGGGTCGACGAGACGCCGCTGTCGCCGCGCTTGCCGAGGAATGCGACGATCTCGAGCTCCTTGATCGCAGGCAGCCCGAGCAGGGGCAGCCGGTAGGGGGCCTTGGTCCGGGCGAGCTGCTGGGAGTAGGTGATCTTGATCTCCTTCATCCCCGAGGCCGGGATCGGGAAGATCCGCGCGCGGAACTGGTTGCCCGCCTTCTTCTCGAGCAGCGCTGGGTCCTGTCGGCGGTGGAGGAAGTCCTCGTAGATCCGACGCGCGCGCTGGCGCTCGACCACCTCGGCCTCCTGCCACTGTCCCGAAGCGAGCTTCATCGCGAAGCGGCTGATGGCGGACTCTCCCGGGAGGGTGATCGCGAACCGCCCCTCGATCACCCGCGGCTTGGGGTTGCGGAACGTCAGGTGTAGCTCCGTCAGCGCCAGGGGACCCTCGATCGCGCCACGGGCCTTGAGCGCCACCAGCTCGAGGCCGGTGCCGTCGGATGCGGTGAGCGACATCGGGGGCGCGGGCACTTCGCTCTGCTTGTCGTCGTAGCGCGTCGCGGCCTGGCGCACCCGCGTACTGGCGATGGCCGCGAACGTCGCAGCCTTCGGCCTGACCTGCCACTGGCGCACGGCGAAGACCTTCTTCGGTCCCTCGGCCGCCGACCCAGCCGGAGGCGTGGCCCGCCTGGCACGACTATCGAGCCGGACCCTGGCGTCAGCGGTCGTGGGCCCAGCGGCTCCGGCGTCACCGCCAGCGGGCTTCGTCGACCTCGGGCACCCCGACGACAACAGCAACAGGCTCAACAGCAGCGGCGTCGCGCTCGGTCTAACGGTCATCGATTCTCCTCGTCAAGGGGCAGGCTGCGTGCCCGGGGTCGCTTCTGTCAAGCAACGCACGCGGTCGCGATCCGGTCTGTGGCACCTGCAATAGTGGACGAGACGTGATCGGTCGCGACGCTAGCCGCCGCGCGGGGGGCGCGGGTTCGAAGATGACCTGAGAGCCCGCTGGGCGCTAGACTGCCCGGATGCCGAAACCACCAACGGTGTTGCTCTACGGTGACGATCCGGCCGGGGCCACCGGCTTCGGCCGGATCGTCGCTCAGCTGGTGGAGGCCGTGCGCGCCGCCGGGGCCCTACCACGGGTCGTGGCCCTCAAGGGCCGGCCGTCGGAAGCGTACGATGGAGCGCCGCGGATTCACCCCTCCGCCGATACCGATCCACGGGGCTGGCAGGCCGTGCAGGACGCCCTGGGCGAGCAGGCGTGCCCGCTCCTGATCAGCGTCGGCGATCCGTGGGATATCCAGGGGCTGGTCCAGGCGCGTCAGCAGCACCGTTTCCACTGGATCGGGGTCACGCCAGTCGACTCGACCCCCTATCCGCGGTTCGTGCTGCTCACGCGGGACCCCCCGCAGTACCTGGACGTCGCCTACGTCCTGGGCCACATGGACCAGGTTGTCACCTATGCACCGTTCGGCGCGGAGGCGGTCGCGGAGCTGTTCGCGGAGCTGCTCCCGGAGCTGCTCCCGGCGTCCACGGCGCCGGAGTCGCGCCCGTCGATCGAGACCATCGGTCTGGGGGTGGACCGCAGCGTGTTCCGACCGATGGAGCGGGGCGAAGCCCGGCGAGTCTTCCAGGGAGGGGTGGGGGACGATGCGTTGCTGGTCAGCTGCGTCAAGGTGAACTCGCCCCGCGCGGGGTTCGACACCTTGCTGGCTGCCTGGGCCCGCTACCTGGCGCTGGCCGGGGAGGTGGACGAGCCACTGGCGCGACGATCGCGCCTCTACCTGCACACGGTGGCCCAGGGCGAGGGCCACTCGCTTCCGCTGCTGATGCAGCGTCACGGGGTGGGCGCTAGCGTGCTCCTCAACCCCGGGTTGGCCGCCGACAGTCCGGTCTCGGACCTTGACCTGGCCCAGGTCCACGCGGCTTCCGATCTGGGGATCAGCGCCGCCCGAGCCGAGGGCTTTGGTCTGCCGATCCTCGAGGCGCTGGCCTGCGGCGTTCCCTGTATCGTACCGGACTACGGCGCGCCGGCGGGGTTCGGTGGTGATGCCGTGGCGCGGATCCCCATCGCCGCCACCTACAACCCCGAGTTTGCGGTGACGGACTTCGCCATCGCCGACGTGGAGGCGATGGCCAGCACGCTGCTGGCCCTGGCGCGGGACGACGAGCGGCGTCGCCAGATGGGGCAGGCCGGGATCGCCGTGGCACGCGAGATGAGCTGGGCCGTCTTCGTCAAACGATGGACATCGACGATCGAGACGGCGCTGACTACACCATGACGCAGACCTGGCCCGCGAAGGTGATCGAGATCGTGCCTCCAAACGAGCAGATGCACTTGGAGGCGTCGTCGAGGGCCGGCATGTTGCCGATCAGAATGGTCGGCTTGCCTACGATCCAGGGTGCGGCGGTCGTCGGGGTGCAAGCCTGAGGCGTGAGCACGCCTGAGGCCGCCGACGTCGCCGCCGCCACTGCGGGGTTGGCCATCGAGGTGCACATCGCGAACGGCAGGATATTGGTGAAGGGGACGTAGTCCATGATGTTGGCGGCCGGCATGTTTGCCGCCAGGACCTTGTTCTTCGGCAACACCAGCAGAGAGACCGGTGCGGTGCCGAAGCTGCACAACATCATCGCGCCGTTGACGACCTGAAAGCCCATACCGGGGTCACGCCTCCGTGTCCGATCTTGTTAACACAGGTCACGTCCCGCCGCACTCACTGCAAAACGCGCCAGCTCCGCGGCGATGTACTCCCGATTGGCCGCGGTGGGTGATTCGCGCTCGGCCGTCACCCGCGCCCGGCGCTCAGCAGCGGTCATCGGCCCCACCACCGCAGCAGCCCAGGGCTCGACGGAGCGCACCGCCAGATAGTCGACCACACAGCTCGGCTGCATCTCCCCGCGTCCCACCGGCATCAGCCGACCCGGCTGGAACAGGAAGCACCGGCGGCCATGACTGGCCAGCGCGGAGAGCACCGTGCGGGGCGTGTGCCCGGAGGCAGCTAGCCGGGCCCCGTTGGATTCACACAGCAGCACCGCGGGCCCTCGCAGGAGGTTCTCCATGCCCTGCAGCGCGGCAACCTCGGCGCCTTCGATGTCGATCTTGATGAAGGCCACCTCCTCCAGTTCGAGCTTCTCGACCAGCTCATCGACGGTGACGGTGGTGACCTCCTCGGTCCGGCTACTCCCGTCGGCATCCGTCGTCAGGTGGCCGTAGGGCCCGTCCTCCACGAACGCCATCGTGCCGGCTTTGCTCCACACGGCCGCTTCCACCACATCGACCTGCTGGAATCCGTTGGCGGCAACGGCGGCGCGAAGCAGCGCGGCGCAGGTGGGGGATGCCTCGACGGCGATGACCCGGTAGCCCAGGGCCGCGGCAGGCAGGGCGAAGGTGCCGACGTGGGCTCCCAGATCCAGCACCGTGGCGCCGCGGCCAATGCCCTGCAATAGCGGCCACAGGATGTCGGGGAAGCGATAGGGGGCCTGTTGCACGGAACGGCTGACTGCATCCAGCGGGGCGTCGCCCAGCGCAAACTTCAACGTTCCGCCCGTGGGCAGCTCAACCCGATGAATCACCATTCCACCATCTCGCGTGATCTGCTCTCGAGCCTCGGCAAGGGCATCAAAGCCTACGACAAGATGACTCAGCAAGTCATCCCGTCGTAGGCGGACCAAAGGTGTATGGTGCTCACGCCGTCGACGGGTTACCCTGCCAGGCTCAAAGCACCGTGACAGCTTCAGTCAGCGCCGAGGGCGTTGAGGAATGGAGGCGCGTGGCACCGCGGCACGATGACAGCGCGTTGGACTTCGAGCTCGGCTCCGAGGCGCTCGAGGCGCTCAGGCACCGCCTTGAGGGCTTCAGCCAGCCTGTGGCCGACGCGGACGCCTCGGCGGCCGGCGAGGCCAAGCGACAGCTCGCAGAGCGGGTGCCGCCCGATCTGCTCCACCTGCTTCGACCCGGCTGGGAGCTGCTCGAGCCCGTGAGGATCGGCCCTCCCGAGGCGCTGCTCGCCCGGCAGCGGCAACTCGCGGCCACGATCCCCGAGGGGGCGGAGCTGACGCTGGTGGGCAGCGAGCACGATGGGACCCCCTTCGGCTTCGTCCGTGGCGCGGCCACGGTGGCGCGCCTGGTCGACGGCGGGGTCCGCGACACCGGTGCGACGCTGGTGCAGTGGCTCGAGCGGCAGCTCGAGGTAGCGATGCCGCGGCTCTGGAGCGGGGCGGTGGACCGCCTGAGCGCTCGGGGAGCCGGCGACTCGCTGGCCGAGGGCGATCTCGTCGAGATCGAGCGCCGGGCCGGGAGCGTCCACCCGCCTGCTCTGCGCGCCTTCCTGCGCGAGGTGGGGCGGATCAGCTGGCCGCTGACCATCGCGCCGCTGACCGAGGTCCGCCCGCCGGGGTCCGCGCCGGCGGCGGTGCGCTGGTTCGGCGTGCGCGACGGGGTGTTCTTTGGCTTCAACCCGTCCGACGACGGCAACGACGACCTGGTCGTCTCCTTCGATCCGGCCGACGAGGATCTCGAGGAGTTCGTCGAGGACTCGTTTCGCTGGTGGCTGCTCGCCGAGGTCTCGATCGCCGAGCAGGCCGAGCGGGCGCCGGTCAGCTCGACCGCTGACGCAGGGCCGCCGGGGCCATCGGTCGAGCGCGCGCAGAGCGACGATGACGACGAGGACGGGCTGTTCGCCGCGGGGGCGCTCGAGGCCGAGCTCTCGGCGCCGCCCGATGCCCTCGCCGAGCGGCTGCTGGCCGGCCTGGGCCTCGCCGACGAGGTCCCGGCCGAGGACACGACGGGCGATGGCCCTGGCGGAGTGGTCGGTGAGCTGCTCGAGGTGCTGATCGATCGATCGTGGCTCGAGCTCGACACGCCACGTAGCCTCTCCGAGCTCGCGGTGCGGGTCGAGGCGATGCTCGAGCGGGAGGGCCCGCTGGCGCTGCGAGATCTCGACGAGTGGCTGCTCGAGCAGGACGAGGTTGTCGAGCTCTACTGTGATCGCGAGCAGTTGCTGGCTCTTGCCCGGGAGCTTGCTGGAGCCTGACCATTCCGCTCTTGCCGACCCTCTCGTGCCGGTCACGATCATCGGCAGCGACGGAGCCCATCGGCAGCGACGGAGCCCATCGGCAGCGACGGAGCCAAGGAGGCGACGATGAGCGTGGCACACGAGGTGAGCCCCGACGAGGCGGCCCAGGAGCTGCGGTCGGCGCTCGAGCTTCAGCGTAGCGCGGCCCGACGGGGGGGGATCCTCTCCTACCAGACCCGGCGCGACGCGCTCGAGCGGCTAGCCGAGGAGCTGGTCGCACGGAAGGAGCAGATCTGCGACGCCATCGATGGTGACTTTGGCGGCCGGTCGCGGCACGAGACGCTGATGGTCGAGGTCTTCGCCACGGTGGCGGCGGCCCGCCATGCGGCCGAGCACCTGAAAGGGTGGATGCGACCCCAGCCGAGCAAGGTGAGCTGGGTCTTCCGTCCGGCCAAGGCGCGAGTGGTCTACCAGCCCTCCGGCGTGGTCGGCATCATCTCGCCGTGGAACTATCCGCTGTTTCTTGCGCTTTCTCCGCTGGTCGGTGCGCTGGCGGCGGGGAACCGGGTGATGATCAAGCCCTCCCGCGTCGTCCCCCGGCTGGGCGAGCTGATGGCGGAGATGATCGCTGACCTCTACCCGGCCGAGTACGTCACGGTGATCAAGGGCGCGCCGCAGGTCGGGCGGCTCTTCGCGGCGCTGCCCTTCGACCACCTGATCTTCACCGGCTCGCCCACGGTGGGCCGTCACGTGATGCGCGCGGCGGCGGACAACCTCTGTCCGGTGACCCTCGAGCTCGGGGGCAAGTCTCCGGCAGTGATCGCCGAGGACTGCCGGATCGACCGCGCGATGACGAGCGTGATCGGCGGCAAGTTGCTCAACAGCGGCCAGGGCTGCGTTGCGCCGGACTACGCGCTGGTGCCCCACGACCGGATGGCGGCGTTCGTCGAGGGCGCCCGGGCGACGATCGCGCGATTGTACCCGCGTCTTGGCGACAACCCCGACTACACCAACATCATCGATGACCGCCAGTTCCGACGGCTTCAGGGCTACGTCGAGGACGCCCGGGCCAAAGGGGCGACGATCATCGAGGTCAATCCAGCGGGTGAGTCGCCCGAGGCGCTCGGCCGCAAGCTGCCACCG
>JAUVBO010000585.1 GCA_030591195.1 Pseudomonadota bacterium | reverse complement strand
TCGGCGTCGCCGCCGATCACCACCCGATAGCCACGGGCGCCAGGCACCGCACGCCAGCGCAGCACGGGCGGATCGAATCCGCGATGGGACGCCGGCCTCAGCTGGCGCGGCGGAGGCAGCAGCGCGTGGGCGAACCCGGGCCGTCGCTCGAGCAGCACCCCAGCACCCGGCGTGACGGTACGAGCGGCGTGGGGGCCGTTGATCTTGACGTAGGCACCGATGGCCTCGACACGCAGCGCTTCATTCGCCCGGGTGACCAGGCGCGCCTCGCCGTGCTCCACCAGGCACCGACGCCGGCCGTGCACGACCAGCACCCCGCCGCCCTTGCGGTGGGCGCGGAGACGGAGCTCGCCGCGGCTCAGCACGACCTCGACTCGTCCACCACCCTTGCCAGGCAGCGAGACCAGGCCGATCGACCCACGCACCGTCACCCACTGGTGCCCGGGGAACAGCAACGCGAGGGTGCTGGTGGTCGTCAGGCGATCGCCTCGCGCCAGCCGGGCGTCGCGGGCAAGCAAGCTGCTCTGGCCCCCGCGGGCCAGGCGCACGGTACCCGGCTTGAACCGCAGCTTGATCCGCCGCTTGGCCTGGGGCGTCAGTGACATCGTGCCCGGAGGCTCCTCGGTATCGCGGGCTTGCTGCACCGGCCCCTTGACCTTGGGGCGAGCAACCTTGCGCCGCGCCGCCGAAGATCGGGCCGCGCGACGCTCTGGCCGCTTGGAACGCGGTACCAGCGCACGGGGACTCTCGGCACGATGACTCCCGGCACGATGACTCCCGGCACGATGACTCTCGGTCCGAGGACTCCCGGCACGATGACTCTCGGTCCGAGGACTCCCGGCACGGCCCGCGGGCCGCGATGTCGACCGCTGCGTCACCGCCGCGGCGACGGGACGAACCCGCGAGACCCCTTCGTCCGTGGCGCCGATGGTCACCGCGGCCACGGCGGCGACGCAGACCGCTGCCGCGCCTCCGCCGATCCAGGCGCCCGCCGACAGCCCCGCCGCCGTCACGCCCGCTCCTGCGACGCCTACGCCGGACGCGCCCGCCCCGGACGTCCCCGCCGTCGCGGCGTGTCCCAGCTCTGGCACTGGCAGCTCCGGCAACCGTGCCACCAGCGCTGGCACCGGCGGCAGCAGGGCGAACAGCTCGCGAGCTGGGCGCTGCTCCGGATGCCGGCAGTGATCGCAGCGCTCGAGGTGACGCTGGATGCCCCGCCGCTCTCCCTCCTCGAGCAACGTCCGCAGCTGCCCGCACTCCACCGACACGTGGGGGTTGGCGAGCAGTTGCTCGGCGAGGAAGGTCGCCGCGAAACGAGCGCGAGCCCGGTGCAGGGTGACCTTGACGGTGGCCTTGTTGATCTCGAGGACCTCGGCCAGCTCCTCGTAGCTCAGGCCATCCAACTCGCGCAGGACGAGGATCTGACGGTGTCGCTCCGATAGCGTCGACAGCGCCCGTTGCACCAGGGGTCCGAGCTCCTTGCGCCGACAGGGCGCCTCGGGCGAGCCGGCCTCGTTGAAGGGGCCGCCGAGCCGGTCATCGTTGAGCTCCCGAGGGCTGCAGCGGGCCCGACGGGTGAGCTCGCGCAGACAGAGGTTGGTCGCGATACGAAAGATCCAAGCGCGGAACATCAGCTGCCCGGAGCGCGTGCGGGGTATCGCACAGATCGCCCGAGTGTAGGACTCTTGCACCACGTCCACCGCGGAGGCCTCGTCGCCGAGCATGCGCCAAGCGTGCTTGAGCAACAGCTGGTGATAGCGCTGGTAGAGCAGGGCGAACGCCTCGCGGTCGCCCTCCCGCGCGCGGGCAGCGAGGTCGAGCTCGTGGCTCGAGTGGGTTGTCTGGGCGGTGCTCGTCTGCAAGCTGGCTTTCCTCCGCTCGGCCGATCATTCAATCAATCCGCGAGCGGTCCCGAGGTTACGTCCCTCTGCTTAAGTTTTACGCAACGGGCGACGAAGATCCCCGTGCTGGAGCAAAAAAGCGGCAAGATCTCGTCATTTCCGCGCTGGCGCGCGGCGGATCAGGCGACCGACCGTTTCCAGCGCCCGGTCCTGAACCAGGCCCCGATCAGCACGCCTTTGACCAGCGTCGTGACGCTGATCGCCCACCAGATCCCGGCGACGCCGAGGCGAGCGGCGAGCAGCTGGGCGACCGGGATGCGGGCCGCTGTGAGCGGCACGCCGACCAACATCGGCGGCCAGGAGTCACCCGCGCCACCAAACGCGCCCTCCAGCACCACCTCGAATGCCATCGCGGTCTCGAACAGCGCCACGATCCGAAGATACTGCGCCCCGTGGCGAACAACCTCGGGATCACTGGAGAAAATTCTGATGATCGCCGGAGCGGCCAGGTAGTACAGCAGCGAGAAGCCGAGCACCAGGACCGCCGCTGACTTGGCTGAAAGCCAGGCGGCCTGACCGGCGCGGTCGGGCCTGGCAGCACCGAGGTGCTGGCCCACCAGGGTGGCAGCCGCAGTGGCGAAGCCAACGCACGAGAAGTAGGCCAGACCTTCGATCCGATGGCCGACGCCCACCGCCGCCACCGCGGCGCTGCCATGGCCCGCGATGATCCGGGTCAGAAAGATGTAGATCACGCAGAAGAGGAAGTTGCCCGCCGCGATCGGGGCGCCGATCCGGATCACCGTCGCGATCAGCCGCCCGTCGAAGGACGACCGCCGCGGACGGACCGGACGTCTGAACAGCAGCCGCAGCCCGATCGCCACCCCGAGGCCATGGGCGATAACCGTCCCCCAGGCCGCGCCAGCGATGCCGAGGCCCGGGACCGGTCCGACACCGAAGATCAGCAGCGGATCGAGGACGGCGTTGAGCGTCAAGGTGCCGCCAAGCACCAGCATCGGCGTGCGGGCGTCACCGCTACCGCGGTAGATCGCCTCCACCACGTAGGTCCCGGTGATCACCGGCATGCCGAGCAGCGTCGGTACGAGGTAGGCGGCTGCGGCCTGCCGGACCTCACCGCTGAGCCCGAGCGAACCGAGCATCGTCGGGACCAGGGGGACCAGCACCAGCACCGTGGTGACCCCGAGCAACGCCGCGAGCAGCAAGCCGTGGGCGCCCGCCACGCCGGCCTGCTCGGGCGAGCCCTCGCCAACGCGCCGGGCGACCACGGCGTTGACCCCGATGCCACCGAGCATGCCCACCGAGTGCAGGCACCAGACGAAAAACGCCGAGGCGCTCATGCCGCCCAGCGCGTCGGTGCCCAGCCGACCGACCCAGAAGGCATCGACCAGCTGGAACACGTTGACCATCAGCATCGACGCCATGGCGGGCCAGGCCAGGCGACCGATCGCCTTCATCGGCGAAAGGTCGGTCAGTCGGGTCTGCGTGGTGGCCATCTGGACGGGAGATCTACCGCTGCAGGTGAGGCTCCCGCACCCTAGCACAGGACCTCTCCGTCGCGGCTCTCCTTGATGTCGAGTGGGGCGGGGCTCTTAGCCGCGCCGACGGCGGGCGACAGCGAAGAGGAACAAGCCGCCGAGCAGGCCGAGCAGGCTCGCGGGCGAGCCCGCGCCGGTGGAACAATCGCAGCCCCCGTCGCTGGGGGCGTTGGCGCCGGCGTTGGGGTCCGGGATGCAGAACCCCTCGAACGAGCAGACCTCGCCGATCTGGCACTGGGTGTTGTCGGTGCACTGCTTCTTGTTGAGGTCGATCCCGCCGACATCCTGCTTGACGCCGCCATCGAGCCCACCCGGCGGCAGGGTGCCCCCGTCCTTGTTCTGGCCGTCACCTGGCGGTGGCGGGGCGCAGCCGTCCGCGCCCGGGACCGGCAGCGTGGGCGAGCAGGTCCCGTCGCCATAGAGAAACCTCACCCCGTTGATGTCGTCGGTCTTGAGGTTGCGCTTGTCGAGGTCGGCGTTCTTGA
>JAUVBO010000017.1 GCA_030591195.1 Pseudomonadota bacterium | reverse complement strand
GTCCGCGCCGCCACCGAGGCGGGATGGGAGTCCGAAGCCACCCGGCTGGGCAGCCACAGCCGCCGGCTCGGTGCCCTGGGCTGATCCTCACTCCAACCAGCGGACATCACGAGAGAGTTTGCCCGGAATCCCCTGGGGGTCGAGGTCTCAGGGATGGGTTCGTCTGGCCCCAGCCAGCCGGACCTGAGTCGCGTCGTCATCCGCGGCCGCGGCTATACCCCCGAAATGCCGAGAGGCCTGCTCGGTGAGCGCTTCGGCATGACAGGTGCATCTTCTCGAAACGCCGCACCGAAGGGAGCTGATGATGAACGGTCAACTTTGCCCAGCCGGAACCTCCGGCGAGTGGCAGCTCGACAGCCTCGTCTGCGAGGTCGCCCGCCAGGCCCCCGTCGGCCTCCCAGCTCCGCTGATGCTCTCCCCGATACGACCTTCCCGTCCGCGCTGGGTGCTGCCGACCCTGCTCGCCCTGGGCGGCATGCTGCTGGCCATCATCGTCTTGACCACGCTGCTGCTCTCGAGCGCCCCACCGCCGCCGATGCCGCCCGCTGCCAAGCCGCCCGCGGCCCTCGCCGCGCCCACCACCGCGCCAGAGACCGCGACTCCTGCCACGACCGAGCACGCCAGCGGCGACGTCGCTGGCGATCGGGCGGCCGCCCGCGCCGTGGCTCGAGCGACCCCCGACAAGCCAGCCAGCTCGGTGACCGTCGAGCGGAGCACACGCCTCAAGCCGGCCAAGGAACGCGGGCACGCCAAGCGACGCTGGTCGAAGCGGACCCAGCGCCGGTGGGCCGCCAGGCGACGACACCTGCGGGCGAGGCGGCTGCGAGCCAGGCGGCTGCGAGCCCGCCGGCTGCGAGCCCGCCGGCTGCGGGCCCGCCGGCTGCGGGCCAGGCGGCGGGCGGCCCGGGCCGCCAAGCAACGGCAGTCCCGCCGCAGGGTGGCCAAGGCGCCGCGAACCCCGGCGGAAGAGACGATCGACCGCATCCTCGACACGACCCTTCACTGAGCGCGATCTTGCTCGAAGCGCCAGCTCCGCGGTCGCAACCACGCCGCTTGCATCTCAGGCTCGTCGCTCCCTAGTGCTAGTGCCACCGGGGTCCGGTGCCGTAGTATTGTCGTTCGCCGTCGCGGGCCTGCGCGATCCGCGGCGCGACGGGAGGTGACCGTGGCCGAGATCGTCGAGTTCCTCGCCGAGGAACAGCTCCAGATCGGACAGGTGACCAAGGTCGACAAGAAGCGACTGACGGTCAGCGACGAACGCGATCGACCGCAGAAGGTCAGCCCCGACAAGGTACTCTTCCGCCACAGCGGCGCGCTGTCGGCGGTGCGTGAGCAGCTCGAGGCGCTGCAGCAGGATGTCGACGTCGAGCTCCTCTGGGAGGCGCTGCTCGCAGAGGAAACCCAGGGGGCGCAGGAGGCGCCGGCCCTGGCGAGACTGTTCTTCGATGAGGACGACGCGCTCCACGCCTCGGCGGTCTTCCGGGCGCTCGCCCGGGAGAAGCTCCACTTCCGCCGCCGGGGGAAGGCCTTCGAGGCCCGCACCGGCGAGGAGCTCGAACGGCTGCAACGCCAGCGTCAGGCCGAGGCCCGCGCCGCGGCCGAGCTCGACGGCCTGCGCGCCGCCCTCGGGCGAGCCGGCATCGACGACGAGCTCGCTGGCAGGCTGCGGGCGGTGGTCCAGGGACGGATCGATCGCCCGCTGCAGACGGTGCTCGCCGAGCGAGCCAAGGATCCGGCGCTGCACGCGTTCAACATGCTGATCAGCGCCGGCCGGGTGGCGCTGACCGAGGACCGTGAGGTGGTTCAGGCCGGGCTCAAGCGCGAGCACCCGCCAGCGGTGGTCGAAGCGGCCGCTCTGGCGACCTGCGACCCGCCTGCCACCGACTCTGGGGCCGGGCCGATCTGCTCCGGGTCGTTCTCGATCGATGATCCGGAGACTCGCGAGGTCGACGACGTCCTGTCGGTGCACGAGGAGGCAGAGCTGCTGCGGGTGGACATCGACATCGCCGACGCGGCCCGGCTGGTTCGCGCCGGCGACCCGGTCGACCGCGAGGCGCTCGGGCGCGCCACCTCGGTCTACCTGCCCACGGGCACCTACTACATGGTCCCCGACGTGATCGGCGCCGACCGGGCGAGCCTCCACGCGGGCGAGGTCCGCCCGACGTTGCGCACCTCGGTCTGGATCAACAACGACGGGACGATCGAGCGCTTCGAGCTCCGCCGCTGCTGGATCGAGGTCGAGCGCCGCCTCGACTACGACACGGCGGACCGCCTGATCGCCGAGGGCGCGGCCGACGATCCGACAGCTCGGGCCTTGCGCCGGCTCGACGAGCTGGCTCGAAAGCTCGGCGAGCGCCGCAAGCAACGCGGCGCCTTCTCGGTGCGCCGGCTCGAGTGGAAGATCCGCGTCAGCGACGACGGCAGCGAGATCTCGGCCACGCCGATCCCCGGCGCCTCGCCGAGCCGCGCGCTGGTGGCGGAGATGATGATTCTCGCCAACGGCCTCGCCGCCGAGCTGGCGGTGCGCGAGCGGATCCCGTTGATCTTCCGCGTCCAGGCTGCGCCCGATGCACCGCTGCCGGAGATCGATCCCGACGACCCGGCCGCCTTCGCCCGGCTGCGTGGGCTGATCGCCGCGGCGAAGCTCTCGGTCCACCCGAGCGCCCACTTCGCCCTCGGTCTCGAGGCCTACTCCCAGGTGACCTCGCCGCTGCGGCGCTACGCCGATCTGGTGCAGCAGCGCCAGCTCGCGGCGCACCTCGCCGGCGAGCCCCCACCCTACAGCGCCGAGGACCTGCTACCAGTGCTGGCAACCGTCGAGGCCGCAGCCCAGGAGGCGAAGAAGATCGAGTTCGCGGTAACCCTGCGCTGGGCCCTCGAGCTGGTCTCCCGCGGTCAGCGCCAGGGGCAACGGGGATGGATCGTTGGCGACGTGCCCACCGGCTACAAGGTGCAGCTCGCCTCCTGCGGTGCAGTGGGCCTGCTGCCCTGTCGCCAGAAGAAGCAGCACGAGCTGGGCCAAGAGGTGGTGGTCGACGTCGAGGAGATCAAGCCCCGCCGCGGCATCATGCGCTTGCGCTTCGCCTAGGCCGGCGGACAAACAGCGTCGGCTACTTCAGTCGCCCGAAGTAGCGCCAGAACTGCCACCAGGGGACGCGCGGGGGCCGCCGAGTGCGCGCGGGGACCTGCCGGTCGCGGGCGATCAGCAGCGCGTCGAGCTCGTCCTGGTAGCCGCCGTTGTAGTAGCTCATCGTCAGCGTCAGCTCGGCGCCGTAGAGCCGACGCGCACGGTCGAGGATCTTCTCCTCGAGCTGGAGCAACCGGTTGACCGAGGCCGCGCTCGGCGCCCCCTCGACGAACCGGTCGTCGAGGAAATGCAGGCCAAAGTCGCGCCCCACCTGGCGCGGGAGCACCGGCACCTCGGGGCCCTCGTCGTAACTCGTGGCGCGCAGCTGCTGGGCGCGGCGCTCGAGCTGACCATCGGCCCAGCAGAGCGCCGTGGCCTCGCCGAGCTCGACCTCCTCACCACCGATCGGCGGCTGGGTGCCGATCAGTGCCACGGTCGGCGCGATACCGAGATCGAGCAACAGCGCGTAGGCGAGCTGCTCGACGTCGCGGTAGAGCGGCATCGGTCCGGGCGCCTCGTCCGGCTCCCCGTCCAGCTGCCCCCAGCCCTCCTCGGGGATCTGCTCGGCGTGGAGCTGCTCACCGCGGCGGTAGTCGCCGTGACGCAGCCGGTAGCAGGCGCCGAGCACCTCGCTGCTGACCACCCGGTCGACCCCGTCGGCGCCCGACAGCTCGCGGGCGAAGGCGGGCTGGTCGGTGACCCAGCCGCGCAGGCCGAGCACCGGGATCCAGCCGTCCGCGGCTGGCCCGATGGTCAGCGGCGGTGGCGCGTCGGGGACTAGGCCGTCGCCGTCAGCCCGATGGGCCGGGTCCTCGAACAGCCGGGCAAGCGCGGCGAGCAACGGCTCGCGCGGGTCAGCGACGACGAAGAGGTTCTGGGCGGTCCAAGCCATCAGTCCGGCCAAGCTATCAGGCACGCCAAGCGATCGGGCGGAGCCGTCGCCGGGGAGGTCAGGGGGTACAGTTCTTCACCACCCGCACGTCGTCGAGGTAGACCCCCTCGCGGTCGTTGAGGAGACCGTCGAGGGAGTCGAAGAGGAACTCGACCTGGATCTCCTTGTCCGCGGTGGCGTCGGCGACCGCGGAGATGTCTGCCGAGTAGCTGACGAAGGCGCCCGAGGTGCCGATCTCGTAGGTGTTGCCGTACTCGGCGTCCTCACCCGAGTGCCAGACCTGGGTCGTCACCGTGGCGTCGATCACCGACAGGGTGACCGCGTCCCAAGTGCTGTTGTTCTCGCCGTGCTTGAACATCTTGAACTCGAGGCAGAGCTTGCCGCCGTCAGCCACCGACGGGATGGTGATCGCCGGGCTGGTCAGGGTGCCGCTGACGGCGTTGGACCCATCGTCGTAGAGCCGGGTCGTCACGTCGCCGAAGTAGACGCTCTGGGTGCCGCTCGTCGCGCGCTGGTCGTCGACCTGCCACTTGACCGTCGTGGTGGGGTTGTCCGGGTTGACCGTCACGGTCCACCCCTGGAGGGTCGCGTCGTCGAAGTCCCACTTGGTGACCTCGGTGCCGGTGACCACACCCCAGTAGGACTGAAGCACGTCGTCGACCGGGTTGCACAGCTGGCAGCTGTTTGCCGCGTTGAGCTCGTCCTTCTCGAAGCAGGTCCGGGTGTACTTGATCTTGATCAGGCAGGCGTCGGCCTGCAGCGGGTAGCTGCAGCCACCGGTGCCGTCACACTGGTTGGTCGTACAGACCAGCGTGTCCTGGCAGGTGTAGGGCGTGCCATCGCAGTCGCCCGAGAGGCAGACGTCGTCCTTGGTGCAGGGATCGCCGTCGTCGCAGTCGACGCCGCTCTTCGGCAGGTAGATGCAGGTGCCGCCGGAGCAGATGCCCGGCACCGTGTAGCACTGATCGTTGGGCGGCGAGTCGCAGGTCACCGAGGCGCAGGGGTCGCCGAGGCAGCCGCCCGTGACGTCGTCGCAACCGTTCGGGCAGAGGATCTCGGCCTTGCCGTAGTCGCAGGTGCCCTGGGCGTTGCAGATCCCCGGTGCGGTGAACACGGTGAGCGTGTCGGCGTCCTTGCAGGCGTTCTTCGGCGGCGTGTTGCAGACCACCGGTTCACCCTTGCAGACCCCGTCGCTGCAGTCGTCGCCGGTGGTGCAGGCGTCGCCGTCGTCGCAGGTCTTGCCGTTGTCGGGAGCGTAGTCGCACTTGCCCTCGTCGTTGCAGGTGCCGGTGTCCTTGTAGCAGGCGTTGGACGGCGAGTCGCAGGTCACGCCGTCGCAGGGGTCGCCCTTGCAGGCGACCTCGATGGCGTCACAGCCGCGCTCGCAGGCCACCTCGGTGGCCTCGTAGCTGCAGGTTCCGGCCTTGCACGTCCCCTTGGCCGCGTAGCTGGTGAGGGTGTTGGCGTCCTTGCAGGTGTCGGCCGGCGGGGTGTCGCAGACCTTGGGCTTGCCATCGCACTTGCCGCCGCTGCAGGCATCGTCCTCGGTGCAGGCGTCCTGGTCATCGCACGACTTGCCATCGTCGGGCAGGTAGGTGCAGGTGCCGTTGTTGCAGACGCCCGCGCCCTTGTGGCAAGCGCTCGGCGGGTCGTCGCAGGTCACCCCCTGGCACGGATCGCCCTTGCACTTGCCGTTGTCGCACCCGAGCGGGCAGTCGACCACCGTCGACGGATAGACGCAGTCGCCGCTCTCGCATCTGCCGGTGGCGGAGAAGGCCTTGAGCTTCATCGAGTCGGCGCACTCGTCGGCGGGCACGAAGCTGCACTCCTTCAGCGAGCCCGCCCGGCAGCTGCCCCCGTGGCAGATGTCGTTGAGGGTGCAGGCGTCGCCGTCGTCGCAGGCCAGGCCCTCGGCCGGCTCGTACTGGCACTCGCCCTTCCAGCAGGTGCCCTCGCGCTGGTGGCAGTCACTCGGCGGGGTGTTGCACTCGCCACAGAGGTCCGGGCAGCGACCGGTGGCCGGATCACATTTTGTGCCCGGCGGGCAGGACTTGGCGGCGTAGCTGAACTTGCCGTTCGCCCCCTCCTCACAGACCAGCTCCTTGGTCTCGGTGGGGTCGCAACGCACCTCGCCCTGGGTGCATTCGGGCAGGGGCATCTCCTTCGACTCGGCGCAGCCGGCGACGATCAACCCAACAAAAACGCACAATACTAAGGGTTTACTCATGTCGCATCCTCGCTTGATAGCCACCCACCCATGGTCCCCGCGCGTCGCGTTCAGCCGGTATAGCCGGCTGCCCCCCATCGGTCAACGCCGCGACGACCGTTGTGCTTCCCGCCGATGTCCCTGCCGCGGTCCGCACCCGCGAGCAGTTTAACCCACCCTCCCGGGATCGCAGCCAGCTTCCCGGAGAAATCGAGCCCGCCCGCCGGCCAGCGGGGCCTCGAATCGCTCGCCGTCGAGCTCGATGGCCGACGCGTGCAACAAGGCCCCGTCGAGGCCCACGATCGCTGGCCCGTGGTAGAGCAGGTCGCCGGCCAGTGGGTGGCCGGCATGGGCCAGGTGCACGCGAACCTGATGGCGGCGGCCAGTGCTGCAGCGAACCCGGACCAGCGTCAGATCGTCGCCCCGGTGGTGACCGCGGACCAGCGGGGTGAAGTTGGTGAGCGCCGACTGCCCGGCGTCCGAGCCGCGATCGGTCGAGACGACTCGGACTCGACGACGATCGCCGGGCATCGACTCGAGGGCGAGCTCCACGATCCCCGGCGTGGCAACGTGACCCGCCACGAGCGCCAGGTACTCCTTGTTCACCCGGTGGCTGCTGAACAGCCCACGCAGCCGGCCGTAGCCCTCGGGGTTGAGGGCGGCGACCAGGATGCCGCTGGTGCTCCAGTCCAGGCGATGCACCAGACCACCTTCTCGCGGCCGCGGGCTGGCCGCCAGACACTGGGGATACCGCGCGGCCACCGCGTTGGCCACCGTGTCGGTCTCGCCCGGCACCAACGGATGCGTGGCGTGTCCGGCCGGCTTGTTGACCACGACGAAGTCGCCGCGCTCGGCGATCACCTCCAGCGGGAGGTCCGGCTGGGGCACCGGCTTTTCGTCGGCGGCCGCCGCTGCGACCACCACCCGCTGGGCGGCAGCCAGGCGCATCCCCTTGGGTCGCCGCACGCCATCGACGAGCACGCGGCCGCGCGCGATCAGCCGCAGGATCGATCCCCGTGAGACACTCGGCATCCGACCCCTGAGGAAGGCATCGAGGCGCAGCTCCTGCTCTCGGCTCTCGACCTGAAAGCGGAGAACGCCGCTTGGCGACTGCTGACCAGTCATCGACGCGCTAACCACCCCGTCCCATCAGCGTCCCGAGGGCTTGCGGGGCACCACCAGTCGCTGACCGGCCCGGAGGTCGGTGGCTCGCCCGAGTCGGTTGAGCGCCATCAATCGCTTGACCGTCACCCCATGCCGCAGGGCGATGCCGCTGAGGGTGTCACCTGGCTGGACCAGGTACGCACCGCCGCTGCGCTTCGAGGACCGGCTCCTGGGCTTCGCGGCGAGCTTGGTGCCCGGCCTGGTGCCCTCCTTCACCACGGAGCGCGACCTCGGCGCTCTCGACTTCCGCTTGGAGGAACTCGATCGACGTCTCTTGGTCCGTGCCAGTCGCCGCGCCCGCCGCTGCTCGACGTAGACCACCAGCCGCTGGCCTGGCTTGAGCCGGGCCGACCGGGCCAGCCGGTTGATCCGCATCAGGCTGCCGACGCTGAGGCCGAAGCGGCGGGCCACCGCCCGCAAGGTATCGCCCTTGCGCACCCTGTAGCTCAGACGCTGGCGGCCGATGCTCTGCTCATGCTGATCGAGGAAGGCGTCGCTACCGGCGACCATCACCCGAACCCGCGTCGGATCGAGCAGGCGGACGCGCGAGCGGTCGAACGACGGCTCGACAAAGGCCTGGAGCACCATGCCCGACACCAGCCGCGCCTCTTGCTTCAGCCCATTCCAGGAGGCGATCTCCGCCGTGGCGACCTGGAGGTGGCGGGCGACCTCGGCCAGGCTGTCGCCGATCACCACCCGGTAGAAGACCCGCTGGCGACCCGACACCCGCCGGGGGGTGCCATCGGGAAGCGCTACGACCACCGGCGGGTCCTCGCCGGCGGCCGACGCGGCACGGCGCTTCATCGCGCGGGCGGGCACGAGGATCGTCAGCCCGGGACGCAGTTCGCGCCCGTGCCGGATGCCGTTGATCTGCCGCAGGCGACGACGGCCGATGCCGAAGAGGCTCGCCAGGTGCTGGTCCGAGTCGCCGAGCTTGACCACGTAAGGTCGGTAGCGCACGCGATGCATCGCCGCCAGCTGCTCGTAGCAGCGCGTGCCGGTCCCCCGGGGGACCCGGACCCAAACCTTGGCCCGCGGCGGGGTCCTGCCTCGTCGAAGCTCCGGGTTGAGCTTGGAGAGCACCTTCCTGCTGGCGCCGGTGGCCCGGGCGAGCTGCCCGATGGTGGCGCTACGGCGGAGCGCCACCAGCTCGTAGCGCTTCTCGAACGGCGGATCGGGCTGGACCTCACCGAAGCCAAACCGGGCCCGGTTCCCGCCGACGATCGCCGCGGCGAGGATCTTCGGCACGTAGAGCGTCGTCGACCAGGGCAGGCCGGCCTCGTAGCGACAGAGCTGCCAGTAGTCGTTGGTGTTGTACTTGCGCATCGCCGCGATGACCATCCCTGGCCCAGCGTTGTAGGCCGCCAGGGCCAGCTCCCAGCTGCCGAAGCGGCGAAAGAGCTCCTTGAGGTGGCGGGCAGCTGCCTCGGTCGACCTCAAGGGGTTGCGCCGCTCGTCGATCCAGTGGTCGCGACGCAGCCCGTAGGCGCGCCCGGAGTGGGGCATGAATTGCCACAGTCCTGCCGCACCGACCCGCGAGGTCAGCGTCGGGTCGTAGCTACTCTCGATCATCGCCACGTAGGCGAGGGCCCGGGGCAGCCCCTGCTGGCGCAGGGTCCGGGCGATCATCGCCTCGTAGCGACCCTTGCGCCGCAGCCAGTAGCGCATCAGCGCCTTGCCTCGCGGATGCGAGCGATAGAAGCGCAGGTAGCGGATCAGCTTGCTGTCCCAGGTCACCGGCAGGTCGGGCAGGCTCAGGCCCTTGAACCGCGCCGGCCGCCTCCGTGGGGTCGGCGAGGCCCTACGCTGGGCCGCGTGGGTCTTGCCTCGCAGGGTCGGCGGCGGATGCATCGCGCTCGGTCGAGGCTCGGGCCGCTCGCCAGGCCCCCCCTCGAGCTGAGGAGGTGGGACCCGCGGCGCGTGATCTCGAGGAAACGTCTGCTCCTCGAAGCGACGGAGGTCGGAGGGCGAGGCCACGCGAGGCTCCAGGGTCGCCGCGCTGCTTTCAGGCCGAGGGACCCGGGGACCGGCCGGGCTCACCGTCGGCTGCTTCGCCGGAGCGACCGGTGCGGCCGGTGCGACCGTGGCCGGCGCCGGCTTGACCGGCCCGGAGGTGGTAACCACCGGCGGAGGACCCGCGGGCTTGACGTCCGCGGCCCCGTCCGTCTTGCCGCCTGCCTGGGCCCACACCATGGAGGGGGCCAGGCATCTCAGGGCAAGCGCAGTCGCCAGGAACGTCGACCAGCTCAGCGGGGGGCTCGCGTGCTTCACAACCTGGCCAGTCTAGCAGAGCTCAGGGGCCGCCCCAAGTTTCGACAGCAAGGAACACGCTGTGTTTGCTCGGGGTTAGGACTTCGGCTCCTCGTCGCCGTCGCCCTCTGCTACCACCTCGATGTCGTCCCGCGACCGAGCGACTCGCCGGTACCCCGACACGGCCCGGCCGATCGCCTCGCCGAGCGCCGGCAAGCGACGCGCACCAAAGACGATCACTAGGATGACGATCAGTGCGATGACTTCGAGCAGCCCTGGCATTGCCTCACGTAACTCCGGGGGCCCAGCCGCCATTCTTATCACCCGGGCGGTGAAGCCGCAAATCGCCCCAGCCCGGCTCCCTGGGCCGATCACGGTTCGTCACCAACCCCTCGACTGCGTCCTCGACGCAACTCGAGCTTGCTGTCGCGGTGGTCAACGGATCGTCCAGGCGGAAGGTGCAACCACTACGGGAAGTTCCCTGTGGTTTCAGCAGATGGTCACTGGGTCCAGAGGTTTGACCGTCTGCGGATCCGTGGCGGTTACCATAACTGCACGATGATGCTGCTGCCCTATTTGGCATTGTCTGTGCATCGAATTGGATAAACAACCCGAGAAGGGCGGAGGAACCATGACTTCGATTCATATAGGTAACGTCTGGGCTTCACTGCTCGTCGTCGCGACGACGTTGTCGATCAGCGCCTGCGGAACGGACCACCGGTGCATGGAGATGGAGGCGAAGCTGCAGAGCTGCGATCCACAGATGACATCGCTGACCTGCTCTTCTCGGATGATGGACCAATACGACCAGGTCATGAACATGGAGTGTGGTGTCGGCGTCCGCGCGGCAAAGGCCGATGGCGCGTCTTCGAACCTGTTCGACATCCGCCGCGCGGCGCTGAAAGAAAAGGGCTACCTGAACCTCGCCGACCTGGAGACGATGTTCCGTGCGGTAGGGTTGTACTACTCCCCCGTCGAGGCCAATTTCATGATCACCCTACTGCTGGACATCAGGGGGTACGAAGTCGACTACCAGCATACGCCACTCAAGGACGAGATGGCCATCGCCGGCATCTTCAGCGACGGACGGTTCACGGTACCCCAGCGCTACACCAATGCAGCGAGGGACGACAACGGCCTCGGCGCGGAGACCGTGGACAGGTTCATCCGCCTCTGCACCCCCTCCGGCCCGCGGTGGTGACGACGGCGACAAGCCGGTGACGATGCGCGCCCGTCTGAGGCCGATGCCCGGCCATGCCCGAGCGGAGCCCCGTCGCGATCAGGAACGCTCGGCGGCCAATCGCTCGGCCGCGCTACGCAGCCGCTCCGACATCGTCGGGCTGCTCCGCACCAGGCTCAGATCGCCGGAGTTGAGGAAGCCGAGCAGCCTGATGCTCAGCTCCAGCGGCGTGAACGGGTTGAGGACCAGGGCACGCTTGACCCGGTAGCGGCTGGCCCATCGGCGGGAGCTCGCGATCTGGCGCTGGACCTCGGCGTCGGTCGGGCGCCGCGCCGCGAGCCGGATCACGTCCTCCTCCGTGATCCGGGGGTTTTCGAGCAAGTTGCCGATCACCGGCGGCTCGGGATCGAGCATCAGCCGCTGCAGCACGGCGGGATCGCGGGATCGAGCCAAGGCCTTGCGGTGCCCCAGCGTCAGCTCGCGCTGGGGCTCGGCAGCCACGCGCTCTGAGGGCTCGAGCTCCGCGCCGCTGTAGAACATCTGCATCAGCGCCTCGTCGCCCCGCTCCCTTGCTTCGCGGTAGAGAGATGCCTCGGTCTCGTAGGGGAGCATACCGCGGCCGAGCAGGCCCACCAGGGTGCGCAGGGCGACGTTGAACGGCGGCCCGCCCGAGCGTCCCCGCGCCAAGAACTCGGCGAGCACCGGCGCGGCCATCTCGGGCTCAAGCTCGCTGAGGAGCGCGGCCAGTACCCGCTCTCGCATCTGTGCTTCGGGCAACGCCGCCAGCTTGCGCGCCAGCGCCAACGCTCGGTCGACCTCTGCCATCGTCATCGCCCCGCGCGAGTCACCCACGCGAGTCACCCCGTGTCACCGGTCCACCCGGGCGCCGCCGCTCCGGGCGCGGGCTCACGGTAGGCCGTGCTTCTCGGCCTGGCTCACCTCGACCACGACCTTGTAGCGGCCGGGGTCATAGTCGGCCGGGAGCTTGAACAGCAGCACCTGGTAGGCGATCGCCTCCGCCGCGTCGACCTTCGTGTTGCGGCCGTCACTGCCTGCGGGGTTCATCCTCGATTCCCAGCTCTCGAGGGTGAGCTTGGGGATGTCGGCCGCCGGAACGACGTTTCCGGCGGGCACCTCGCGGGTTGCAACACGGGTCTCATACCGCTTGAGCACCGCCTTCACGTAGATGAACCGCCACGCGAACGGGCCCTTGTTGTCAACGACGCCCTCGGCCACCAGCCCCGGCCCCGAGCGGGTCTCGACCTGCTTGATGATCGGCGACGAGATCTGCAGCCCCTCGAACCGCGAGGGCGGCTGGGACAGCCCGAACGCCTTGCTGAACATGCCACCGATGTTCGAGGCATCGAACGACCAATCGTTCTTGTAGAGCACGAAGACCGAGACGATGCTGACGCCGACCAAGGCGAGGACGAACAGCGTACCAACCGCACGCGAGCCGCCGGCCGGCGAGCCGTAGGTCGGAATGATCTCGTGAGGGTCGACCGCCACGGCATCCTGCCCGACCACCTGGGAGGCCATCGTCGCCACCGGCTCATCCGGTGCCGCCGACGTGGCAGCGGGCTCGACCGCCGGGACAGCGGCAGCGGGCTCGACCGCCGGGATAACCCCGGCCGCGGGCTCGACCGCCGGGACAGCCCCGGCAGC
>JAUVBO010000932.1 GCA_030591195.1 Pseudomonadota bacterium | reverse complement strand
GAAATGGTCTCTGTGCTGGTCAACTTGTTCAAGGGCGTGGCCGTTGGTCTGGCCAACGTCATCCCCGGGGTCAGCGGTGGGACGATGCTGCTAATCCTCGGCATCTACGAGCGCGTGATCCGCGCCATCCGCAGCATCGACTTGGCTGCGGTCAAGGGCGTCTTCAGCGGCTGGCGGGGCCTGATCGAGACCCTCCGGCGCCTCGATGCGCTGTTCGTCGGTTCCCTCGCCCTGGGCGCCCTGGTGGCCATCTGGGCCACGGCCAAGCTGATGGTCTACCTGCTCAACCAGCAGCACGACCCGACCTACGGCTTCTTCTTCGGGCTGGTGCTGGTATCGGTGATCGTGCCCTACCGCATGATCCGCCACAAGGGCGGATCCGCCGTCGTCGCCTGCATCATCGGCGTCGCCGCGGTGGTCGGGTTGACCGTGGCGCTGTCGGGCGAGCAACAGCTCGAGGCCAAGAAGAAGAAGGCCGCGATCCAGCTCGCCAAGCAGGCCCAAAGCGCCGCTGGCGCCGCCTCGACAACCAGCGATGCCGGCGCCCTGCCCCGGGATGGCAGGACGATGGTGCTGTTCCTGCTGGGGGGAGCCGTGGCCATTGCGGCAATGATCCTGCCCGGTATCAGCGGCTCATTCATGCTGCTGTTGATGGGGATCTACTTCGACCTGATGACCGCCATCGGTGCCTGGCGCGTCAACCTGGTGATGCTTGGCATCTTTGCTCTGGGCTGCATGCTCGGCTTGCTGCTGTTCACCCGGCTGCTCAACTACCTGCTCGAGCGCCACCATGACAGGACGCTCGCCTTCCTTCTGGGGCTGGTGATCGGCTCGCTCTACGCGATCTGGCCGTTCAAGAAGTTCGCCCTGGTCCAGACCAGAAACGGCCTCGAGCGGGTCGACCTGGCCCACGCCCTGCCTGCCAGCTTCGGCAGCAACGAGATGTTGACCCTCGCCGCCGTCGTCGCTGGCTGCGCCATCGTCGGGGTCTTTGTCTGGCTCGAGGGCCGGCACCCCAAGCCTGACGGAAGCGAGCAACCCGGCTGAACCTGAAGACCGTTTTCGTTTCAATGCGTTCTACGGTACATTCAAGGAATCATTACGACTCGGGCGACGTGGCATCGGGGGTAACGGCTCACGTCGGCACAGGAGACGTGCAGGAGGTAGCCGGTTTGCCGACCGAGGAAAAGCGGAAGCTCAAGCGCTGGCATCTGGTCTACTACCTGCGGCTGTTCGACACCGAGCACGAAGCCCAGATGGGCCACGTGATCAACCTCACCACCGAGGGCATCAAGGTCGTCAGCCAGTGGCCCGTGCCCACGGGCAAGGAGCTCCAGCTCGCGATGGACGTTCCGCGGCAGAGCGGCGGATCCCGTCGGTTGACCTTCAAGGCCAAGTGTCTCTGGAGCCACAAGGATCCCGACAACCCGAGCTTTCACAACTCGGGCCTGCGGCTGGTCGAAGCCGATCCCGAGACCGCCGCGGCGATCCGCAAGCTGATCGATCAGCTCGAGGACTAACCCGTCCTCCGGCAGGGCCGGGCCGAGGCGACGCCGTTCATCTGCAGCAACCCCGCCCGCATGGCTGCCGCTGCGCCCCGACTCTCCACGAGGTCATCTGAGCCTCACGGTCGAATGCCGCAACAGGTGCGACGACGTGGAATGAGCCAGGCTGGCCCAGCTTGGCCGGCCAAAGTGGCGCGGACTGGGGTCAAGCGTCCCGACTCCATGAAAGGACCAAGGTGCGGCTGCTTGCGCGTTCCTCCTCGGAATTCCTCGCGATGAGACGGACGTGCCGTGATGGTCCCGGGTGGTCTGACGCATGCAGGATGGGTGGAGGCGCGACAAGGAGGAGTCAATCGCAATGAGGCTGATCACAACCGTCACTGCAGTGCTCGTCGTCGTCGGGATCGGCTGCTCGTCGTCGGGCGGGGTGAGCCTCACCGAAGCCGGCGGACCCGCGCCCGACCTCGCCACCGCCGACCTCGGGCCGGCGACGCCGGATGCCGGTGTCTTGCCTGACACGATCTCGACTACGGACTCGACCCCGTCTCCGCCGCCGCCGGTGTCGTGCTCGAACCCACTGATGGGCCTGAGCGACGACGAGGTCGAGGCTACGGTGAAGGCTACCCGGGCGGAGATCGACCAGCAACGGTCCCGCGGCCTCGATCGGATGATCGAGCGCCTCGCCTCAAGCCTCACCGCCGCTAGCATCGATCCAACGGCGATCCAGACCGTCGACGAGGCGCTGAAGCCCCAAGCGGCGCCGTTTCCCGCCGGGGGCGACGCCGAGACGTACTTCGAGTGCCCGCTGTACGCGTCGCTCGACTCGAGCGGACAGACCTGCGCCGAGCTGGTCGAACCGGCGACGGTGCAGGTCAGCGCCGAGCTGAACGCCGAACGACCGGCGCTCGAGCAGCAGATCAAGCAGGCCCACGCGTCCCTGCCACAGGCCGCGCAGGCCCACGTGCTCTCCTGGGCGCTGAGGGCCGAGCGGCTCGGCGTCGAGCTCGCCGCGATCTATGGCGAGCACCGGCTACGCGCCGCCGGACTCTGCGACCAGCAGCCGAGCTCCGACGAGGTATCGCGGGTACTGGGCATCAAGCAAGGCTGGGCGCTGGTCGAAGCGCACCGGGCGTGGGCCATCTCGCAGCTTGCCAGCTGCCCGCACGACACCGACGACATCGCCGAGCCGGTGCGACAGCAGGCGATCCAGTCGGTCGCCTCGTTCATCGCGCAGCAGCCGCTATGCGAGATGGCCGACTTTT
>JAUVBO010000105.1 GCA_030591195.1 Pseudomonadota bacterium | reverse complement strand
GGCTTCGGGTCGATCTGCTTGCCGCTGCGGTTGGCCGGCATCGCCTGCTCCGGGTAGCTGACCCGGAAGCCGGTCTTGGTCGCCGCATCCTGCTCGAGGTAAAAACTCGACGGCCAGGGCAACAGGCAGTGGTCGGCGCTCAGCGGGTTGCAGTGCGCCGGTAGTGGCCCGGCCCCGTCGGGCTCGCTGTCGGCCACGCCGTCAGCGCCACTGTCTGCAGACGCCTGGTCAACGGCAGCATCCGCCGGCTGCGCCACGCTGTCGACGGCCGGCGCATCATCGTCCGACCAGCAGGCTGCCACGAGCAGCACCAGTCCCAGGAGCGGCGCCGCCGCCACCGCGCGCACCGGTCTCGAATCATCCAGACGCCTCATCAGTGCCTCCTTCAGCCCGAGCGGCAACTTACATCACCAGCCCGGGCGCCGAAACAGCACCTGCAACCAGCCGTTGGCAGGCGTCAGGGACCAGACACCTCACCTGAAACGCGGCGGCGTCTCCAAGTGGCTGTTTTTCTTGATCCCACCAACAGGATCGGCTCTTGCTATGAGAGGGGATAGGGAGTGGGAATGATGAGCAAAAATGACTTTCTCGTGACAACCCTTGCGGCCCTTTGGTTGTCTGCTGGCTGTGCCGGCGACACGCCGATGGTGCCGGTGCCCACACCGCGGGTGGACCCGGGCCAAGCCGGGTCGGGGCCAACGCCTGCCCCGGTCGACCCGGCGGGGACCGACTGCGGCAGTGATCGCTGCTTCCGCCGGGAGCTCGATGGCGCCGGCGCCTGCGTGGTGGTCGAGCGCCTCGGCCGGCCGGTCTACGAGCGACACGACAGCGGCTGGCACTACAGCTTCGATCAGCCGGCCGGCGCCAAGCTCGCCTTCCGCGCGGTGGGCGAGGACCACCCGCTGCAGCTGCTGCATGCCTCCGGGATCGGCGTCAAGATGCTGTCGACAGATCCCAACGAGGCCTCGAGCTGCGACTGGTGCGCCTGCGCCACCGACTGCGCCTTCCGCCAGACCGGCGTGGTGATCAGCACCTCGGCCACCCAGCTTCCCGGCACGGTGGCGCTCGTGCGCTACTGCGACGGCAGCGTCGACCAGCGCGAGAGCCTCACGCCGCTCGATGGCTGGGAGATCACCCCGGGCCAGGACCACGGCTTCGTCTGTCCCCCCTAGGGCAGCTGCTCAGGCGACGGTCACCTCGGCGGCCCCAGCGCCGAGCTGGCGGGCAAGAGCGGCGATCAGCTCCCCGGCCTCGATCGGCTTGGTGATGTAGTCGTTCATGCCCGCGTCGAGGCAGCGCTGGCGGTCGCCCTGCATCGCGTGGGCGGTGACCGCGATCACCGGGATCTGAGGGTCTCGCACCCCGGAGGCGGCCGAGCGGATCTGCCGGGTGGCCTCGAAGCCGTCGAGGTTCGGCATCTGCACGTCCATCAGCACCGCGTCGAAGTCGGACTCGCGCAGGGCCTCGATCGCCTCGAATCCGTCGCAGACCGCCACCGCCTCGTGGCCGAGCTTGTCGATGATGCTCAGCACCACCACTCGGTTGATCTGGTTGTCCTCGGCCACCAGCAACCGCGCACCCCGACCTCTGGTCGTCGGAGGAGCCGTCGCAGGCTCGCCCCGGGCCTGGCTCTCCGGCTCGGCGGTGGGGGCCAGCCGCGCGATCAGCTCGGTGATCCGCACCGGCTTGTTCAACCGGCCGACGAAGCCCGCCTGCCGCATCAACGCCGCATCGGCCACCCCGGCGAGCGAGGTCATCAGCACCAGCTGGAGCTGGTCGAGCACCGGACAGGCGCGGATCTGCCGGGCGAGCACCTGGCCATCCATCCCGGGCATCTGCCGGTCGATCAGGGCGATGGTGAACGGGTCGTCCTTGGCCTCGGCGCGACGCAGCAGCCGCAGCGCCTCCTGCCCCGAGGCCACCGCCTCACGGCGACAGCCGAGCTGGTCCAGCTGGCCACAGAGCTGCCGGCGCACGTCAGCCGTGTCATCAACCACCAGGCAGCGGTGCCGGCCGATCGCTGGCGGCACCGGGGTCCGGTCGGCGAGCCGCTGGCGGCCCACGCCCAGCTGAACCGTGAAGCGAAAGGTGGCGCCCGCGCCGAGGGTGCTCTCGACCTCGATCGACCCGCCCATCGCCTCGACGATCTGGCTGCAGATCGCCAGCCCGAGGCCCGAGCCACCATACCGGCGGGTGGTCGAGGCATCCACCTGGGAGAAGGAGCGGAAGAGCTTCTCCCGCGCCTCGGGGGCGATGCCGATGCCCGTGTCGCGAACCTCCATCGCCAGCTCGACCTCACCCCCGCTGCGAGCCAGCTCCTCGACCTGGATCGAGACCACGCCTCGCTCGGTGAACTTGACCGCGTTGCCGACCAGGTTGGTCAGCACCTGCCGCAACCGACCCGGGTCACCGACGACCTTGGTCGCCGCCTGGCCGTCGATCACGCACGCGAGGTCGATCCCCTTGTCGTGGGCCCGCGGCGCCATCAGCTGGGCGACGTTCTCGACCAGCTGGCGGAGGTCGAAGTCGATCGCCTCGAGCTCGAGCTTGCCGGCCTCAATCTTGGAGAAGTCGAGCACGTCGTCGAGCAGGTACAGCAGCGCCTCGGCGCTGCTGCGCGCGGTGCGGGCAAAGTCGCGCTGCTCGGCCGAGAGATCGGTGTCGTCGAGCAGCCGCAGCATGCCGAGCACCCCGTTCATCGGGGTGCGGATCTCGTGGCTCATGTTGGCCAGAAAGGCGCTCTTGGCGACGGTCGCGGCCTCAGCCTCCACCGCCTTGGACCGCGCCTCGTCGGTGGCCTCCTGCAGCTGCTGGTTGACCCGCCGCAAGCGCTGCTCGGCGCGGTCGCGCTGCTCGGCCATCTCGTTGAGGTTGCTGGCCAGCTCGCCCAGCTCGTCTCTGGCCTCGACGTCGAGCCGGGCCTTGAGGTCGCCGCGGGCGAAGCGACCGACGAAGCCGATCATCTCCCGCAGCGGCTGGACCAGCCGCACGACGAAGGCGATCGCCACCACGCTCGAGAGGATCGCGAACAGCACGCCGAGGCCGGCGAAGAAGAGCAGCCGCCGGCTGGCCGAGCGCACCCGGTCGGTGTGGAACTCGGCCCAGACGGTGCCGAGGATCACCGCTTCGATCTGGATCTGCCGCCCGCTGAGGAACCCCCCGGCGACGGGCTGGTCCCGCCGCAGCGAGCCCTTGCCCTTCAGCGCGGCAGCCGCCTGAGCCAGGCCGGCCGGCAGCGGACCGCGGCGCGCCATGACCTCGCCGCGCTTGTCGAGGATCACGACGAACCGCAGGTCGGGGTCCCGCGCTTGGCCCGCCGCCGAGGCGTTGCAGGCCTGCAGCGAGCGCTGTAGCGCCTCCCGGTCCTTGACCGCCAGGCCGAGGTCGACGATCGACGCCAGGGTCTCGACGCACGAGCTGGCCTTGGAGGCGATGCCGCGCTCCATCATCGGCACCACCACCGTGAAGTGGGTGGCGAGCATCATCCCGACCACCAGCACCACCCCGCCGAGGATCGCCATCTGCGCCACGATCAGCTGTCGGCGAAACCTCATCCCACCCCTTCACCAGTGCTTGACACGCGAGTCAGTCCCGGATCGTGGTTAGCATACTCGGCCGGGACAGGGAACGTTACGGACCTGCGCCCAGGGCAAACCACGCGAATGCTCAGACAAAATCGGTGGCCGGGCGGCTGGCGCGAGCGACGGAGATCTCACCCCCCGCACGGACCAGCTCGGGCGGCGTGTCGTGGCCGAGGAACAGCAGCGGGCTGGCGGTGTAGCAGTAGGCGCCGCAGTTGCGAAAACAGAGCAGATCGCCGACCTCGGCGTGGGGGATCTGGATCGCTCGGGCCATCGAGTCCAGCGGCGTGCAGAGCGGTCCGACCAGCTCGTACTTCAGCGCCTCGGCCTCGCCACGGCTGAGGTTGTCGACGACGTAGTTCTTCTTGATCAGCTGGCCGAAGTTTCCGGTGGCGGCGAAGCAGTGGTGCATGCCGCCGTCCATCACGACGAAGCGCTTGTCGCGAGTCTCCTTGATGTCGAGGACCCGGGTGACATAGACGCCGAAGAAGCCGATCAGGAAGCGCCCGAGCTCGAGGATGTAGCGGGCGTCCCGGTAGCGCGGCTCGCCCTGGTGAAACCTGGTGATCGACTCGCCGAGCCGCCGGGAGAGCTCGTCGACGTCCATCGCCTGCTGGCCGGGGAAGTAGGGCACGCCAAAGCCACCGCCGAGGTTGATCACCCGCGGGTGCAGGTCGTGCTCGCCCGCGACCCGGGCGCCGATCTGCAGCGTCTGCTCGACGTTCTCGATGATCGCGTCGACGTCGAGGCACTGGGTTCCCGAGTAGATGTGGATCCCCTGCAACCGGATCCGCTCGCTCTGGCTCGCCAGGGCCAAGGTCGGATCGACGTCCTCCTCCGGCACGCCGAACTGGGACGGGCGACCGCCCATCTTCATGTTGAAGGCGTTCGGGATCGACAGCGGGTTGATCCGGATCGTCACCTTGACGCAGCGGTCGAGCTCCGCCGCCAGCCGGATCAACCGCTCGAGCTCGTGGTGCGACTCGACGCTCAGCAGGTGGACCTCGGCCTCGATCGCCCGGCGTAGCTCGGCGTCGGTCTTGCCCGGTCCGGCGAAGCTCATTACCGAGGCGCCGAACCCGGCGGGCGCCGCCAGGTCGAGCTCGCCGATCGACGAGATGTCCAGCCCGGCGATCTGACCGTGGAACGCCTCGAGCACCGCCCGGTTGGGGTTGGCCTTGATCGCGTAGATCACGTCCACTGTGGACGGCAGGTGGGCCTTGAGGCGCCCGAGGTGCTCGAGCGCCTGATCCATATCGTATAGGTAGTAGGGCGTGCCGTGCTGGCTGGCCAGCGCCTCGAAGTCGAAGCTCTCGGTGTTCATCCGCCCCCCCCGGTGCAGTCTGCGCGATCCTAGCACACGCGGTTGAACCGCAATCGGGTTCACCTCATACTCTGACGTTGCTCAACTCGCTCTGAGGGGGTCCGCTGCATGAACATTCGCGCGCAGGTCAGAACCTTCATCCTCGATAACTTCCTCGACGGCGAGGACGGGGCGTCGCTCAAGGACGACGTCTCGCTCGAGCGGGCCCACATCGTCGACTCGGCCCGGGCGCTCGAGCTGATCCTCTTCATCGAAGAGACCTTCGGCTTCGAGGTCGACAACGACGACGCCACGCCAGAGAACTTCGACACCGTCGCCGGGATGGTCCAGTACATCGAGAGCCATCGGGGATGAACGTCAGCCAGGTCAGTCTCCTGCACGAGTACCTCGTGCGCAACGTCGAGCAGCACCCGGACCAGACGGCGCTGATCTTCAAGGACCGGAGGTTGAGCTGGCGCGAGGTCGACCAGCTCTCGACCCGCCTCGCCTGGGCCCTCACCGAGCGCGGCGTGGCCCGGGGCGATCGGGTGGTGGTCTACCTCGACAACTCGGTCGAGACCTGCCTGTCGATCTTCGGCATCCTCAAGGCCGACGCCGTCTTCAGCGTGATCAACGCCCAGACCAAGGTCGCCAAGCTGACCTACATGCTCAACGACTGCCGGGCGAAGGTGGTGATCACCGACCACCTGCTCGAGCGGATCTTCGTCGACGTCTTCCCCCGCACGCCCCACCTGCAGCACGCGCTGCTGGTGATGGAGAACGACAGCGACGACCCGGCCCACGCCAGCATCGGCAAGGTCGCGCTAGACAGCTTCGAGCAGGCCCTCGCAGCCGCCAGCGGCGCGCGGCGGGCAGCGGTCAACATCCCCCTCGACCTGGCGGCGGTGATCTACACCTCGGGCACCACCGGCGACCCGAAGGGGGTGATGCTGACCCACCTCAACATGGTCTCGGCCGCCGAGTCGATCACCAGCTACCTCGGCAACGCGCCCGATGACATTGTGCTCAACGTGCTGCCGATGTCCTTCGACTACGGCCTCTACCAGTGGCTGATGGTCAACCAGTTCGGCGGTACGCTGGTGCTCGAGCGCTCGTTCAACTACCCATCACCGATCCTCAAGCTGATCGAGCAGGAGCGGGTCACGGGCTTCCCGGTGGTGCCGACGATGGTCTCGATCCTCAAGACCTTCGCCCACAAGGGGCTCCGGCTCGAGGGCGTCAGGTACACCACCAACACCGCCGCGGCGCTGTCGAGCAGCCACATCGAGACGCTGAGGGCGATCATGCCCGACGCGCGGATCTTCTCGATGTATGGGCTGACCGAGTGCAAGCGGGTCTGCTACCTGCCGCCCGACGAGCTCGCCCGGCGGCCCGACTCGGTGGGCCGGGCGATGCCGAACCTCGAGGCCTTCATCCTCGACGGCAGCGGCTCGCGCCTGCCGCCGAACACCGTCGGCGAGCTGGTGATCCGCGGCCCACAGGTGATGAAGGGCTACTGGGAAAAGCCCGCGGCCACCAACGAGCGGCTCAAGCCGGGCGAGCTCCCGGGCGAGCAATGGCTCCACACCGGCGACCTGTTCAAGCAGGACGCCGAGGGCTACCTCTACTTCGTCTCGCGCATCGACGACGTCATCAAGAGCCGCGGCGAGAAGGTCTCGCCGAAGGAGGTCGAGAACGCGATCTACACCATGGCCGGCGTCAAGGAGGTGGCGGTGGTCGGCGTGCCCGATGAGATCCTCGGCCAGGCGATCAAGGCCTACGTCGTGCTCAGCGGCGAGAAGGACTACCAGCCGCGCGACGTGGTCCGCTTCTGCGCCCAGCGGCTCGAGCCGTTCATGGTCCCAAAGCTGGTCACGTTCCTCACCTCGCTGCCGAAGACCACCTCGGGCAAGATCACCAAGAAGAACCTCGCCGACTGGGCCCGGCGGACCCACGTCAGCGGCGACGCGCCCTAGCCTGATACTTCCCTCCAAGTGCCTGATTCCCCGTCGCCGGCCGCACTGTACGCTTCGCTGCATTCCGAGAGTGCGCGAACTGCCGGGGTGACGGCTCACCCTCCGAGCTCGAGCGAGATTGTCGCGCGAACTGCCGGGGTGACGGCTCACCCTCCGAGCTCGAGCGAGATTGTCGCGTGAACTGCCGGGGTGACCGCTCACCCTCCGAGTCCGAGCGAGATTGTCGCTGCCGACTCCGCCCGCCTCGCCTCGCCTGTTTCCCGTCCGAAAGATCCGCCCGCAGGGCGGTGGCGAAACTAGACCATATGGCCTAGCGGCGCGTCAGCTTCAGCGGCACGTGGCTGCAGTACGGCTCCTCGGCGAGGTAGTCGCCGCTGACCGCGTAGGCCCGGGCGCGGCAGCCGCCACAGACCTTGAGGTACTCGCAGCTACCGCAGCGGCCCGAGTAGCTCGAGAAGTCGCGCAGCTCCTGGAACAGCTCGCTCTGCTCCCAGATCTGACGGAACGGTCGATCGCGCACGTTGCCGCCGCTGACCGGGAAATAGGAGCAAGGCCGGACCTCGCCCTCGACGTCGATCAGGCAGATGCTCTGGGCCGC
>JAUVBO010000290.1 GCA_030591195.1 Pseudomonadota bacterium | reverse complement strand
GGTCCCCCTCGTTCGCTTCGCTGCCCATCTCTGCTCGCTGTCTGCTGAAATGAAAGGGGAAAATAGCACGCGGCGGGCAGGGGTCACAAGAGGCGCAAGCTTGGTAGGCCCCGGCGTGTGTTCAGCGGAGCTGGCGGTAAAGCCAGCGCGCCGCCGCGAGGCTGACGCGAGGATCGCGGTCGGCGAGCGCGTCGCGGGCGAGGTCGCTGGGCGCTGCGCGCAGCAACGCCCAGCGCAGGGCGGCGAGGCGCACGACCGGCGAAGCGTCCTTGCGGGCGAGCCTCGCGAGGGTCCGGTGGCCGGCGGCGACCCCGGCGCGGGCCAGGAGGTCGGCGGCGTCGACGCAGAGCGACCAGAGATCGCCGCCCGCCTTGCGGCAGGCGAGGCGGTGGATGCTACGGGCCACGCCCAGCGCCAGGGTGCGCTGGTGGCTGAACAGGGTTCGCGCCGCCGCCAGGCGCACGCGCGGCTGGGGGTCGCGGGTGGCCTTGCGGGCGAGCCGCTTGGCCACGGGGTCGGAGAGGGACGACGCGGCGGTGAGCGCGGCGATCCGGACCGACTCGTTGCGGTCGACCAGCCCGCGGGCGATGGCGTTGAGCGCCGGCTGCACCGCCCCGACCTGGGCCAGCGCCACCGCCGCCCGCAGCGACAGCAGGGGGTCCTTGCCCAGGGCCAGCCGCCGGAGGTCCGCCCGGGCGTCCGCGCCAGCGCTGCGTCCGAGGGCTGATGCCGCCGCGAGCCGCACGGCGAGATCGTCGTCGGCCAGCGCCAGGCGCAGGGTCTTGGCCGCCGCGGGCTCGGCCAGCCGGCCCAGCGCGCGCACTGCGGCGAGGCGGACGTCCCGGTCCTTGTCGCGGGCCAGGGTCCGGAGCGGGGCGAGGGCCGCTAGGGTGCCGGCGCGGGCCAGAGCCTGGGCTGCGGCGGCCCGCACCAGCGGGTGGCGATCGGTCAGGTAACGCTTGATGGTCGGCAGGGCGGCCTTGCCGGCGATTCGGCCGAGCTCGCGGACCGCGGTGGCGCGAGCCCTCGGCGCCGAGGAGCGGAGCTGGCGCTCGAGGGTGTCGGCGCCGGCGGGGGTGCCGAGCAGGGCCACCGCCGCCCAGGTACGCACCAGCTCGTCCGGGTCGTCGAGCCGGTAGGTCATCGCGTCCTCGAGGGTGCCAGCGTCCACCGCGCGGATTGCCTGGATCGCCTCGAGGCGGACCTTCGGATCAGGGTGGCGCAGTCCCCACCAGAGCACCGACTCGGCGAGGGATCGTAGCAGCCAGTCCGACGGCCTCTTGCGGTAGGCCGCGAGGGCCGCACCGCGACGGTCCCGGGCCACCTGCAGCCGGAGCTCGACGGCGAGCCAGGCTTGGCCGTCTGGATCGTCCGCGAGTCCGCGCGCGATCTCCTTCGCGGCGGCCTGGTGGTCGCCGAGGTCGAGCAGCGCCCGTGCCCGACGGACGCCTCGCGGCACACATGCGGCGGCGAGCAGCGCGGTCGCGAGGCCGAGGATGATCAGTGGATGCTGGCGGTAGTGGGCTGCTTTTCTCTGGTTCGGCATCGTCTCGTCCCGTGGTTTTGGGAGTATAACCCTCGAGGTGTGGCCGGTGTTACGCGTTGGCGGCGGTTCTGTGCCCGGCCGTGCCATGTGGTAGGCTCTCATGGCCTCAAACCGTGGGGATCCCGATGAAGAGATCGTTCGCCCTGCTCGCCGTCATCGCTCTAGTCGCCGCGTGCGGCGCTCGCTCGGCGCTCGATCCGCCGCTCGCACCCAGCAGCGCCAGCGGCGACACGGGCGGCGGCGTGATCGTCCACGGCGCCATCCCCCGTCCGACGGACGGCTCGGCGGCGGTGGACGCCGGCGTGGTTGCACCGCCGGACGTCGGCTTGCCACCCGACACCCAGCCGAGCTGCCTGCCCGCTCCGCCAGCGGTGATCAACGGTGCCTACTCCGGCGGTTGGAAGGGGGTCATCGATTGCCAGCCGCTGATCGGAAACACCCCGTTCAACGGCGAGCTCAAGCTCTCTCTCGGCATCACCCCCAACCCCGTCAACTTCGACGTCCGGGGGGTGATGTGGGGCAACGTCAGCGGCGTCAGCCTCGAAGGGGACATCGAGGGCTCGATGGGTTGCACCTCGGTCAAGGCGGCGATCCCCGGGCTGTCGATCAACGGCGGCACGATCCCGTTGCAGCTCGACGGCTCGCTCACCGGCAAGCTGTCCTTGACGGCCAACGGCCGGCTGCAGCTCGAGGGCGACTTCGCGATCAGCGGCCAGAACTTCGGCAACTGCCGGGCCAAGGGCACCTGGTTCGCGGTCAAGTAGCGGGGGAGAAGCCGCGGAGCAGCTGGCCGGCGAGGTAGCGGGTGCCGGGGGGGTCGTCGGGGCGTCGGGGGCGGATGAAGCTGTTGGCCACGCGGTCGTCGCCCGGCAGGCGCCGCCGGTGGGGCTGCTGCAGGTGCAGCCAGCCCCGGCGCGCGCGTCCTCCCAGCAGGTGAATGAAGGTCAGCCGCGGTCCCTCCCGCGCGATGACCAGGCCCAGCTTGGCCCGCTTGCCGACGGAAAAGGCGACCAGATCGGCGGGCTGGGGCGCCGGGCGCTGATGCCAGCGTTGTCGCGCGCGTCGCGCCAGTGGTCGCCCGAGGGCCGCGGCGATCAGCGCCTCGTCGCTGGCGAACGGTCGACCGATCAGGGCCTCGCCGCGCCGCACAACCGCCCGCCGCCGCCGCACAACCGCCCGCTGCCGCCGCACAACCGCCCGCCGCCGGCGCTCGACCGCCAGGCGTTCGCGCGGCCGTGCTCGTCGCCTGCGCTGCGCCTGGCGCGGGCGGCTGGGCGCCTCGGGATCGTCGAGCATCGACTGACCGAACCGGTAGGGCAGGGCCTCGCGACTCAGCCGCCGGGCGTCGCACGCGCCGCACAGAACCGCTACGGCGACGCAGAGGAGCAACATGAGGTGGATCGATCGGTCAGACATTCCCCAGGGGATCATGACAGCGCCCCCTGGTGGTCGCCAGTTTTCGCGAGCTTGAAAGCCAGCGCCCTGGGGCGTAGGTTTCCGCAGCGAATGCGAGTCAGATGAGCACAGCGGAAGAAGCCCCCCCCAGCCAGCCGAGTCCCCTGCACCATCTCAGGCGGCGGGTGCCGTTCTACTTGCTGGTGCTTGCTCTCTCCGTCTTGGTGATGCGCCACTACCAGCATCAGCCATCGAAGGTGACGGTGGCCTACCGCCTCGGCCCGGCCCGAGACGGCCTGCAACGGCTCCAGGCCCGCTACAGCAACGCCGGCGACACGGAGGTCCTGCACCGGGTGTCGTTCAGCTTTGGCGACGGAAAGTCGCTCGAGCCCCAGCACGCCCTGAGCCTGCCCGATGGCGACTTCGACGTCTGGATCGATCTCGACTACCGCGAGCGGGTGCCGCCGGCGATCCGCAGCACCAGCCGGCCGCTCGGGTCGCGCCGCGTGCGGATGCGCAGGCCCCTGCTGGTGCGCGGCGACGGGCGGGTCAGCATCTTCATCGCCGAGGACGACGACTGAGTCAGGGGTGAGGCGGTCGATGCCGGCTGCGGCGCGGGCGCCGGCTGGGCGGTCTCGCCGAATCCCGGGCAGGGCTGCTTGGCCTCGGCCGGCAGGCGATCAAAGGGGTAGTCCTCGCTCGCCGCCCCGCTTCGTGGCGCCAGCAGCTCGGTCTCGGTGGTGACCACCGGTACGTCGCCCTCCTTGAGGGTGATGCCCCCGGTGACCAGGATCGTGTTGTCGAGCAGTCGCGTGGCGCGGTGGCCGTAGCGAGCCACCTCCAGCTTCAGCTCGGCGCTGGTAGGATCGACCGACAGGTCGCTGCCGTCGAAGGCGAAGAGCACCGCCTGGTCGCGCGCATCGAAGTTCTTGTCGCCGCCGTTGCCCCCGGTGACGAGCACCCGGCCGTCGTGCAGCCGCACCGCATCGTGGTAGGCGGTGCGCGCGAAGACGCCGAGGCTCGACCGGTCGGCCATCGATAGCGGGCTGCCGTCCTGCACCAACTGCAGCGTCGCCTGGGGCGGAACCAGCGCCGATACCTCCGGGGTGGCGAAGCGGTAGCCCTCGGCCCCATCCCAGCTGAGCACGAAGCCTCCAGCGAGCAGGGCCGCCCGGGGCGGGTCGAGGGTCGCCTCGCGGTCGCTGCGGCCGATGGGGGTCAGGGTGTGCCAGGCCATCCCGTAGTCCAGCGCCGGCGTCGCGTTGGCAAAGCTGGTCTGACCGACGGTCATCGCGGCTGCGACGTTGTCCTTCTCCGAGTCCTGCGGGCCGTTCATCGCCCCGCCGATGACCACGATCCGGTCGGGGCCGAGCCGGGCCGCCGCGTGGCCGACCCGCACCCGCTCCATGCTCACCGCGTCGCCAAGGGCCGGCGGGTCGACCAGCTGGATCCAGCGCGACTGGGGCCCCTCGGGGCCGCCGGAGAAGCCGTTGACACTGGTGGCCGTGGCGTCGTAGGAGGCCGCGCCGGCCACCATCAGGACCTGCTGCCGATCGTGCGACAGCACCAGCTGGGGAAACATCGCCCGTGGCAGGTCTGGCAGGGGCAGGTACTCGATCCGGGGCGTCTGCGGATCGGGCGTGATTCGCACCAGGGCCGCCTCGGCGGCGACGGCGTCCTCGTGGGGGGTGATCACGAACGGGATCTTGGTGTTCTGGATCCGTAGCCGGACCACCGGGCCGTTCGCCTGGCCCGGGCTCAGCCCGCCCAGCAGCAGGACCTTGTACGGGCCCTCGGGCGGCGAGGGCAGCAGCACCGCCTGGTGGAACGCCCGCGGCGGCACCTGCGGTAGCTCGGTCTGGCAGCCGCCTGCTTCAGGTTTGCATGTCACCAAAAAACTGAGTGTGCTCGGGTCGTAGAGTTCGACGCCGCCGTTGGCGAAGGCCTCCTGCTTCTGCTCCAGGTTGTCTCCACCGGCCGCGTCCGCCGCCAGCCCTCCGACGAGTAGCACCTGGCCGTTCGGCAGCAAGGTGGCGCTGTGAAAGGCGTGCAGGCGCCGCGCGGCTTCCATGCAGGAGGCCTTGCCCGCCGGCCGGAGATGGACCGTCGCGTCCGGGTCGAAGATGGTGTCCGTGAGGTTGTCGCCGAAGCGGACCAGGCGTCGCGACTGGTCGAACGCCTCGACCCGCACTGCGACCAGGGGACTGCTGAGGGCTGTGTCGACGACGAACTCCTCGGTGGAGTTGGCAAACACGACACGATCGCAGATCAGCTTGAAGTCGCGCAGGTTGGTCAGCCCGACCGCCCTGGTCGGCTCGCGGTACATGAAGGTCTGCCGCACGGCGGGCTGGCTTTTGGGCAAGCGCTGGGTCGATGGACCGTTTTCACAGGCGGTGTCGCGCACCAGGAACAACGAGAGGTTGAGGCTCTCCTTCTCGGTCGGGCAGCCGGCGAGCATCCCGAGCGTCACGGCGACGGCGACGGCGAGGCGAGGCCGGCCTCGCGGCCGGGCTG
>JAUVBO010001007.1 GCA_030591195.1 Pseudomonadota bacterium | reverse complement strand
GGCGTTGCGCCGCGCGGCAGCGCCTTCCCGCGCTGCTGCTGTCGGTCGTCGATCGGCGGCTGACCCGCGGTCGGGTGGGGATCAAGAAGAACGGCTATGGCATGGAGACGGCGTCGGTGCGGGTCGAGGCCGACCAGCCGGTGGCCGAGTGGCTGCAGCAGGCGGTGGCTCGCGAGCTCGTCGGGGCGGGCCTGTCGCTGGCGCGGATCGAGCGGCCCGACCGGCCCTACGTCCGGGTCCAGGTGGCGCTGCACGACTTCTTCGTCGAGCCGAAGGTGGTCTTGATGTCGATGCACGCCCACGCGCTGGTCCGGATCGAGGCGCAGGTCGAGCTGCCGGATGGGCGCCGCTTCGCGCGCCGGTTCAAGGGGCACAACGTCGACACCTTCAACTTCGGCAGCGGCAGCGAGTACCAGGCGAGCCTCGGCGCGGCCGCCCGCAGCGCGATCCGCAAGCTCGCGCGGAGCGTCTGTGGCCTCGTCGCCCGGCGGGGGTCGGCGACGTGAGCGGAGCGGTGAAGACGGCGCGCTGGCGAGCGTCGATGGTGGGCGCCGTCGTATTGTTGGTGGCCGTCGGCGTCGGCTGTGGGCTGCGGTACATCAACCCCGACCTGCCCGAGGACCGCGAGTGGCGGGAGCTGCAGCGGGTGAGGACGCGCCCGCGTGCCGTCGCGCAGGCGGTGACGAAAGTGCCGCCGACCACCCGCCCCCGGCCCGCGCCGGCTAGACCGCGCATCGTCGCTGTCTTCGACCTCGAGGATCGCGGCGCCGGTCTCGCGGCCGAGCTGCTCGGGCGGCTGGGCGACGTCCTCTCCGCCCGCCTCGCTGCCTCGCCGCGTTACCAGGTCGTTGCCCGGGACCAGCTCAGGCAGCGGGTGGCGCAGCGGCAGCAGCCGGCCGACCGCGGGTGTCGGCAGCAGGCCTGCCAGATCGAGATCGGTCGCGAGGTGGCGGCGGAGGCGGCGTTGTCGACGGTGGTGATGCGCCTCGGTCGTCGCTGTCAGCTGATCGCGGTGCTCTACGATCTGAAGCGAGCGGTAGCCGTCGGGGGCGCGTCGGTGGCTTCGGGCTGTGAGGCCGAGCACGTCACCGCTGCCTTGGGGGAGCTGGCGGCGCGGCTCAGCCGCGGTGCGTCGTCGCCCTGACCTGGGGTCTTTCGTTCCCTAGGCGGCAGGCCGACTAGCCGCCACCCAAGACGAATATCCTTGTGATTCCAGGGCATCGCAAGTGGATCGTTGCTTGCAGTCCACGCACGCATGCCACGGCTACCTCGTACTTTGCTCCTCTCGTTGGTTCTCGTGGTGGCTGCTTGCGGCCCCCAGACCGACCTGGCGGGCCAGGCGGTGTGGGCCGGCAAGGGCGACGGAGAGCAGACCTGCCAGCTGGTCAAGGGCAGCTTCGAGCTCTACTACCAGGGCGACAACGGCCACGTCGGATCGACCCCCGACGGTGACTCGGTCTGGTTCCGGCCCGACAGCAGGAACCTGCTGTTGGACCTCGGCGCGGGCTTCAATCGCAGCGGCAAGGGAGACTACTCCCAGCTGCGGTTTCGCAGCATCGACGCCCTCGAGCTGCACTACAACGGTCGGCACCAGCACTTGGCGCTCGCCCGGGGGGCTCGCGACGCGCTGGTGTCGCTGCTCGGTTTCACCGAGGTGGTCTATGCCCCAGAAACCTATACCTCCGTCCGCTCCTCGGTTCCCACCAGCACCCGGGGATATCTCTTGGTGACGGGGGTCGATCGGTACCGCCGCGCGCTGGTCTACGTTTTCGCCGGGGACGCCGCCGAGGTCGATGGCGTGGTGGTTGCTTGCGACCCGGCGCGGATCGCCAACGAGAGCGTTAACGCTGAGCTGTTGCGCCAGGGCATGGCCTACCCGAGCTTCTACTCCGATGTCCCCGACGAGATCCGGCTGGCGCTGACCGCCGTGGCCCAGCAGGCGCGCGCTTCTCAGCGCGGCGTCTGGGCGCTCGACCGCTCGTTCAGCGAGGGGCTCTCCCCCGACGCCTTGGCAACCCTCGACGACCAGGTGATGATGCCGATGATCTACCGGCGGCTGAACGCCTACCAGCGAGACCGCGAGCGCAAGGCCGAAAAATACGGCGCGATGTCCTTCTTCGAGTACCTCGAGGCCACCAACCGCGACAACCCGTTGGTGGTGGTGCCTCTGGGCGGCGCCGAGGCTTCGGGCACGAGCCAGACGATCAGCGATATCGTCGAGCTGACGCCGGTGCCGGGCGACGGTCGCGCGCCGGGTGGCGACCACCTGCGCCTGCGGGTTCTGCCAGAGCAGATCGTCATGCAGTAGCGTGACGACCCACCGGGAACCAATCCCGGTGGTTGCTGTCTCACCGGTATGACTTCTGCCCGGTCGACCTGCTTGCTCGTCCGTTTGCTGCTCACCCTCACGCTGGTGCTGGCCGCCATCGGGCTCGCCCGGGCCGATCGGCTCCGGGCGACCTTGCGTCAGCCGTTGCGCGAGATCGCCCACGCCGTCGACATCCGGCTCGAGGG
>JAUVBO010000463.1 GCA_030591195.1 Pseudomonadota bacterium | reverse complement strand
CGGTGGTCGACCTGGGAGCCAGTCTCGAACTGCTCGGGCGCCATGTAGTGCGGGGTGCCGATGGCGCCCAGGGTCTCCGTCTGCGTCTGCTTGATCGCCGTCGCCCAGCGGGCGATGCCGAAGTCGAGGATCACCACCCTGCCGTTGCCCTCGAGCATGATGTTCGCCGGCTTGAGGTCACGATGCACGATGCCGGCCGTGTGGGCGGCGCCGAGGCCGGCACAGAGCTGGAGCATCACGTCCAGGCCGCCGTCGAGCGAGAGCTTGCCGTGAGTGCTGAGGCGGAAGTCGAGGGTCTGACCGCAGATGTACTCCATCGAGATGAACTCGAATCCCTGGGAATCGGCGATGTCGTAGATCCGCGCGACGTTGCGGTGGCTGACCAGCCGCGCCAGCTTGACCTCGCGGTAGAGCCGGGAGGTCCGTCGCTTGTCGACCACCCGGTCCTGGCGCAGCAGCTTGAGCGCGACGTCGGTGCCGAGCTTGAGGTCGTGAGCGAGGTAGATCGTCCCCATCCCCCCCTCGCCGAGGCGCCGCTCGACCTTGTAGCGGCGGCCGAGCACCACCCCGCTGGCCAGCTCCCCCGACGGGGTGGTCAGGCTCTCTGGCGCCGGCGCCGCCGTGTCGGCCATCGCCCCCGACGGGCTCGGCGTCGGGATCGTCGGCTCGGCGCCGGCCAGCGCTCCGGTGGGCAACGACAGCGATGCCGGTGGTCCGGCGAGGCGATAGAGCTTCGTCCGCCGTGACCGCCGCTTCAGCGCCACCTCGCGGCAGAAGGTGCCCGGGATCTCCTCCTCGATCGCCCGGAAGGTCGTCTGGCTACAGACGACCTCCCCCGGCGCGACCGAGGCGATCACCGCCGCGGCCTCGTCCATCGGTCCGCCGACGGCGGTGTACTCCATCCGGTTGCTCGAGCCGAAGTTGCCGACCGTCGCAAAGCCCGAGGTCAGCACCAGGGTCGGCATCGGCGTGCCCCCGGCGTCCCCCAGTACCGCCTGCCAGCGTTCGCAGACCTCCACCGCCCGGCGCCAGAGCTCGAGCGCCATCCGTGCGCCGCGCAGGGCGTCCTGCTCTGGACCCTCGGTCTCGGGGGCACCGAAGTAGCCGATCACGGTGTCGCGAAGGAACTTGTCCACCGTGGCCCCGTGGGCGAAGGCGACCTCGACCATCTCCGAGAGATAGCCGTTGAGCATCGCCGCCATGTCCTCGGGCTCGGCCACCTCCACCATCTCGTCGAAGCCGCGCAGCTCGAGGCGGAAGACCGTCAGCCGGGCGCGCTGGCGCGCGGGTTGATCCCCCTCGGTCATCGCGCGGGCCACCGCCGGGGGCATGAATCGCTCGAGCATCCGCGCTCGCTCGAGCGCCCCGGCCTGGGAGATCACCTCCCGTTGGAGGTTGGCGTTCAGCTGCCGCAGACTCCGTTCCTGGCGCTGCAGCCGCACCAGGTTGCGCGCTCGGGCGAGCAGCTCCCGCGACTCGAAGGGCTTGGACAGGTAGTCATCGGCGCCGCTCTCGAGGCCCTCGAGCCGCTTCTCCGGGCTGGCCTTGGCCGTCAGCAACATCACCGGGACCGTCGCCGTCTGCGGGTCGGCGCGGAGGCGGCGCAGCAGCTCGTTGCCGTCCATCCGGGGCATCATCACGTCCGAGATCACCAGGTCCGGCTGGTGCTCGCTGACGGCCTTCAGCCCGAGCTCGCCGTCGGCGGCCTCGATCACGCGGAAGTCCGCAGCGCAGATCTCGCGGACCAAGGCCCGCATGTCCGGGTTGTCCTCCACCACCAGCACCAGCGCCCGGTCTCCGTCCGCCGCCGCGTCATCGTCGGCGCTCGCCTGCGGCTCAGCCGGGCCACCGGCGTCGGCCGAGCTCTGCCCCGCGGGCCGCAGGCCGACCTCGGCGGCCAGCGCCGCCGCCGCCGAGCGAACCCGTTGCTCGCCGCTGTCGTCCAGATCCTGCTCGCGGATCATCGCCTCGTCGGCGATGTGCTCCTTGCCGAGCGGCAGGCTGACGGTGAAGGTCGAGCCGAAGCCGAGCTCACTGTCGACCTCGAGCGAGCCGCCCATCATCTCGACCAGCTTCTTCGCCAGCGAGAGACCGATCCCGCTGCCCTCGTAGCGCCGCGCCGCCGGATCGTCGAGCCGCTGGAACCGCTCGAAGATCCGTGGCAGGTCTTGCTTGTCGATGCCGTGGCCGCTGTCCTTGACCCGGATGCGGATCGCCTCACCGTCGGCCTCCAGCCCGACCAGCACCCGTCCGCCGGCGTCGGTGAACTTGCAGGCGTTGGACAGCAGGTTGCAGATCACCTTGTCCAGCTTCTCCGGGTCGACGTAGGCCGCCGGGAGCTGGGGGGCGGCCGCGCGGAGCTCGAGCTTGAGCCCCTTGCTGAGGGCGAACGGCGAGAAGCCATCGACGATCGGCCCGACCAGATCGCCGAGATCCCGCTTCTCGAAGCCGAGGGTGGCCCCGCCCGACTCGACGGCGGAGAAGTCGAGCAGCTGGTTGACCAGTCGCAGCAGCCGCTGGGCGTTGCCCTGCATGATCCGCAGCTTCTGTCGCGCCGCCTCGGGCAGGCTCGCCAGGTCATCATTCAGCAGGCGCTCGAGCGGTGTCAGCACCAGGGTCAGCGGCGTGCGGAGCTCGTGGGAGACGTTGTCGAAGAAGAGCGTCTTCTGGCGATCGTGCTCGGCGAGGTGCTCGTAGGCCCGACCGAGCTCTTGCTGGGTCGCGACGATCTTCCCGTGGGCCGCCTCGAGGTCGCGATAGGCCTGCTCGAGCTGCTTGGCGCGCTCGATCGGCCGGCTGATGTTGCGCGCCAGCAGGATCGCCCCGAGGATCGCGAAGGCGAGGCAGATCAGCCCGAGCACGATGGTGCGCATCACGACCTTGGACATGTGCTCGTTGAACGGCTCGGCCGAGCTGCCGAGGCGTATCACCCCCACCGGCAGCCCGCTGACCGTCATCGGCGCCGCGGCCTCGTGCACGTCTTGCTTGGCGAGCGGGCTGTGGTAGCGGAGGAAGGCCGGCCGCTTGACCGTGCCCATCTTCTTGCTCACCGGGTCGACCAGCCTCTTCTTCTGCCAGCGACCGGCGGTGTGCACCAGGCTCTGGCCGTCGTTGCGGACGACGATGATGTAGCGGAGGGTCTTGCGCGCCTTGAGCACCAGCAGGCAGTGGTCGATGACGAAGGCGTAGTCCTTGCGCGCGATCGAGTGGGCCAGCGCCGCGCCGACGGTCTGTGCCAGCGAGATGCTCTCTTGCCGAGTCTGGTTGAGGTAGCCATCTCGCTCGGAGACGATGACGAACGACGCGATCGCGATCACGACGATCATCGTCAGGATCGTGATCGCCAAGGCGATGCGGTAGATCGCCGTCGAGCGCGTGGGCATCGCCCCGCTCGCTGCCGCCTGCCTTGCGCCGTCCTCGCTGGCCAACTGTGCCCTCACCGCTGGCGTGACGTTACAGCACTAGCGCTGCTCGAGCGCCTGGTATTCGCGCCAGATCTTGCGCGCCGAGTCGTAGTCCCGATCGGTGACCGAGACCATCTTCGAGGTGCGAAAAATCTTCAACAGTTGTTTCCCCTTGGCGGTCTGGTGCAGGGTCAGCAACGCCTTGGTCAAGTTCTGGACGTGCTTGCTCGGCATCGGCGCGCGCACGTAAATCGTCCCGTTGGATATGGCGGGGGAGTAGTGGATCGGCCGCAGCGTCTTCTTCAGCTGGGGGTTGAGCTGGGTCATGGCGTTGAACACCGTGTCGGTGGCCAGGCACGCGTCGGACTCCTGCAGGAAGAGATCGAGCACCGCGGCCTTCGGTTTGACCTTGGTCTCGATCGACGAGAAGAACCTCGCGCTGTCCTTGATCCCGTTGCGCGCCAGCAGCACCCGCAGGTAGACCCTGTTGATCGGGTCGTCGTCGCTGAGGCTCAGCTTCTTGCCCTTGAGGTCGGCGATCCGCTTCACCTGCGAGTCCTTGTGCACCAGCAGCAGAATCTTGAACGACGGCTTGCCAAAGCGATACTCGCGGGACAGCGGCACGACCTTGAGCTTGAGCGCAGTTTGGACGTACTCGAGCGCGCCGGAGATGCCGATGTTGTGGTGGCCGGAGATCAGTCGCGCGAGCATCTCGCCGGCGGTGTGCCGGTAGATCTCGAAGTCGAACTCGTAGCCGGCCTGGCGTCCGATCTCGGCCATCAGGGTCCTCGAGACCGCCTTGGCGCTGACCGGGTCGACCCAGGAGATGTTGCGCATCGATAGCGCCATCCGGAACGGGTGGCGCTTCTTCGCCAGGGCCATCGACCCCGTCGCCAGCAGCAGGGCCAGCGTCGCCCCGGCCAGCATCGAGCCGGTCAGCATCGAGCGGCGAGAGCGTCTCATCGGCCACCTTCCTTCGCCTGGCTGTAGAGGGAGAGGTTCCCGGTCGCGGCGCGCAGCT
>JAUVBO010000388.1 GCA_030591195.1 Pseudomonadota bacterium | reverse complement strand
GCCGGGCCCCGAGCAAGTCGGGATCCGCCGCAGGATGGAGAAGACGTGGAGCGCACCCAGATGAGAAGACCGACGGGCTGGTTCCGGAGCATTCACACCCCGGTCGACCTGCCGTCGCTCAAGTCGTCGATCCTCCGGCACCTGCAGTCATCCCTCGGCTGCGACGAGTACTCGGCGACCCCCTACGACCACTACCACGCGCTGTGCCTGTCGGTGCGCGACGCGCTGATCGAGCGCTGGGTTTCGACCCAGCAGACCTACCACCACCAGAACGTCCGGCGGGTCTACTACCTCTCGCTCGAGTACCTGATGGGCCGCGCGCTACGCAACGCGCTCTGTAACCTCGGCCTGCTCGACGTCTATCAGCAGGCGCTGTCGCAGATGGGGTGGTCCCTCGATGAGCTGGAGGATCTCGCCGTCGACGCAGGGCTGGGCAACGGTGGCCTCGGCCGCCTGGCGGCCTGCTTCCTCGACTCGATGTCGACCTTGCAGCTGCCCGCTCAGGGCTACGGCCTGCGCTACGACTTCGGCATCTTCCGCCAGGAGATCCGCGACGGCAACCAGATCGAGGAGCCCGACGACTGGCTCCGGCTGCCCTACCCCTGGGAGCTGCCACGGCCGGAGTACGAGGTGCCGGTGCACTTCGGCGGCCGGGTGCAGGTCTACGCCGACACCAGGGGCCGCCTGCGCCACCGCTGGGTCGAGACCGAGGACGTGCTCGCCACCGCCTTCGACACGCCGGTGCCGGGCTACGGCAACAACACGGTCAACACCCTGCGCCTCTGGCGCGCCCGCGGCACGGCCGCCTTCTCCCTCGAGGACTTCAACGTCGGCGACTACGTCGGCGCGGTGGAGCACAAGGTGCTCGCCGAGAACATCAGCAAGGTGCTCTACCCGTCCGACAACGTCTACTCGGGCAAGGAGCTGCGCCTGCGCCAGCAGTACTTCCTCGTCGCCGCCACGCTGCAGGACGCGCTGCGGCGCCACCTCAAGTCGAACGACGGCAACCTCGACAACTTCCACGAGAAGGCGGTCTTCCAGCTCAACGATACCCACCCGGCGCTGGCGATCGCCGAGATGCAACGTCTGCTGATCGACGAGCACGACTACGACTGGGACCAGGCCTGGCAGATCACCAGCAACAGCATGGCCTACACCAACCACACCCTGCTGCCCGAGGCGCTCGAGACCTGGTCGGTGGAGATGATCGAGCGGCTGCTGCCGCGCCACGTCGACATCATCAACCAGATCAACGCCCAGCTGCTGCGGCAGACCCGCGAGCGCTTTCCCGACGACCCCGGGATGCTCAGCCGAGTCTCGATCTACGAGGAGAACCACGAGAAGCAGATGCGAATGGCCCACCTCGCGGTGGCCGGCTCGTTCTCGGTCAACGGCGTGGCCGAGCTGCACACCGAGCTGCTCAAGCACCGGGTGATGCCCGACTTCAACCGGATGTGGCCGGAGAAGTTCAACAACAAGACCAACGGGGTGACCCAGCGCCGCTGGCTGCTGTCGTGCAACCCGGGGCTGGCCGGGCTGATCACCAGCAGCATCGGCGACGGTTGGCTCACCGACCTCGAGCAGCTCCGCGGCCTCGAGCAGCACGTCGACGATCCAGCGTTCCTCGACCAGCTCCGCGAGATCAAGACCGCGGCCAAGCAACGCCTCGCCAACTCGCTCAAGCGCAAGTTCGACTTCGACCTCGATCCCGCGTGGCTGTTCGACATCCAGATCAAGCGGATCCACGAGTACAAGCGCCAGCTGCTCAACCTGCTGCACATCGTCCATCTCTACCTGCAGATCAAGCGCAACCCGGACCACCTGCGCTCGCCGCACGCGTTCATCTTCGGCGGCAAGGCGGCGCCGGGCTATACCACGGCGAAGCTGATCATCAAGCTGATCAATGACGTCGCCGACAAGGTCAACAGCGACCCGCAGGTCGCCGAGAAGCTGAGGGTCTTCTTCTACCCCAACTACAACGTCTCGGCGGCCGAGCTGCTCTTCCCGGCAGCGGACCTCTCGGAGCAGATCTCCACCGCCGGCTTCGAGGCCTCTGGCACCGGCAACATGAAGTTCGCCCTCAACGGGGCGCTGACCCTCGGCACCCTCGACGGGGCGACGATCGAGATCGCCGACCGGGTGGCACGGGAGAACATCTTCATCTTCGGGCTCACCGTCGACCAGGTCGACCAGAAGCGCCACCAGGGCTATGATCCCCGGGAGATCTATCACGACAACCAGGACGTGCGTGACGTGATCGACCTGATCGCCGGGGACTTCTTCAACCCCGAGCAGATCGGCATCTACTCGCAGTTGATCGAGTCCCTCCTCGACCGCGACCGCTACTACCTGCTCGCCGACTTCGACGCCTACCGCCAGGGCCACCTCGAGGTCGACGCGACCTACGCCGACCCGTCCCGCTGGTGGCGGATGTCGCTGCTGAACATCGCTCGCATCGGGTACTTCTCCTCCGACCGGACGATCCGCGACTACGTCAACGACATCTGGAAGGTCGAGCCGTGCCCGATCGTCGTGCCGAGGCCAAAGGACTGAAGCAGATGAGCGACGAGCTCTTTCGCCAGCAGGTCGCCGAGGGAATCCCCCGCAGTCTGCCCGAGCCGCCGCCGACCGACCCGGCGGTGCCCCGGGCACCCGCCAGGCGGCAGGTGCTGTCGCCGGCCGAGCGGCGACAGGCGCTGAAGAACGCGCTGCGGTACTTCCCCCGGTCCCAGCACGCCGAGCTCGCCCCCGAGCTCGCCGCCGAGCTATCGACCCGGGGGCGGATCTACATCTATCGCCTGCGCCCCTCGCTGCCAATGCACGCCCGGCCGATCGACGCCTACCCGGCGCAGAACAAACACGCCGCGGCGATCATGCTGATGATCACCAACAACCTCGATCCAGAGGTCGCCCAGTATCCCTACGAGCTGATCACCTACGGCGGCAACGGGGCGGTGTTTCAGAACTGGGCCCAGTACCGGCTGACGATGCGCTACCTCTCCCAGCTGACCGAGGAGCAGACGCTGGTGCTCTACTCGGGACACCCGCTGGGGCTCTTCCCCTCCCACCCCGAGGCCCCGCGGGTGGTGGTGACCAACGGAATGGTGATCCCCGCGGCCGGCGCCCAGGAGGACTACGAGCGGCTCAACGCCCTCGGGGTGACCTCCTACGGCCAGATGACCGCCGGCAGCTTCATGTACATCGGGCCCCAAGGGATCGTCCACGGCACGGCGCTCACGCTGTTGAACGCCGGCCGCCGCTACCTTGGCCTCGACGCCGAGGCGGACCTCGCCGGCAAAGTCTACGTCACCTCCGGCCTCGGCGGGATGAGCGGTGCCCAGGGCAAGGCATCGGTGATCGCCGGCGCGGTCGGAGTGATCGCCGAGGTCAACCCGACCGCGGCGCGCAAGCGCCACGAGCAGGGCTGGGTCCAGGAAATCGAGAGCGACCTGGACAAGGTCCTGTCGCGGATCGAGCGAGCGCGCACCGCACGCGAGCCGCTGGCGCTGGCCTACCTCGGCAACGTGGTCGACCTCTGGGAGCGGCTGGTATCGGCCGGGGTCCAGATCGAGCTCGGCTCGGACCAGACCTCGCTGCACAACCCCCACGCCGGCGGCTACTACCCGGTCGGGCAGAGCTTCGAGGCGTCGAACCGGATGATGGCCGAGGACCCGGCGGCCTTCCGCGAGCGGGTGGCCGAGTCGCTCCAGCGACAGGCAGTCGCGATCAACCAGCTCGCCGGCAGCGGCATGTCCTTCTGGGACTACGGCAACGCCTTCCTCTTCGAGGCCGCGCGGGCCGGCGCCCCGGTGACCCGCGAGGATGGCAGCTTTCGCTACCCGTCCTACGTCGAAGACATCATGGGGCCGGTCTGCTTCGACTACGGCTTCGGCCCCTTCCGCTGGGTCTGCACCAGCTGCGATCCAGCCGACCTCGCCCGCACCGACCGCATCGCCGCCGAGGTGATCGGCGAGCTCGCCGACAGCGCCCCCGCCGACACCCGGCAGCAGCTGCTCGACAACCGCCGCTGGATCGAGCAGGCCAGCGAGCACCAGCTGGTCGTCGGCTCCCAGGCGCGAATCCTCTACTCCAACGCCCGGGGGCGGATCCGCATCGCGCGGGCGTTCAACCGGGCGGTCCGCGAGGGCGCGGTCACCGCACCGGTGGTCATCGGTCGCGACCACCACGACGTCTCGGGCACCGACTCGCCCTACCGCGAGACCGCCGACATCTACGATGGCAGCAACCGCTGCGCCGACATGGCGGTGCACAACGTCATCGGTGACGCCTTCCGCGGCGCCAGCTGGGTCAGCCTGCACAACGGCGGCGGCGTCGGCTGGGGGCAGGTGATCAACGGCGGCTTCGGGATGGTGCTCGACGGTACCGAGTCGGCTGACCGACGGCTGGAGCAGATGCTCCACTGGGACGTCAACAACGGCATCGCGCGCCGGGCCTGGGCTGGCAACGCGGGCGCCCGGACGGCGATCGGGCGGGCGATGGACGACGAGCCGCGGCTGGCGGTCACGGTGCCCGCGGCGGCGAGCGACGAGCTGGTCGACGAGGCCCTCGCCGGGGCCTATGGCGACTGACCGCGACAGCGTGACCGCGACGGGAACGGCTTCTGGGGTGGCAGCGTGAGCGAACCGAAGAGACCCACGACACGGGTCACCGCGCCGGGCGCGGGGACGCTGGTCTACACCGACATCGACTCGGGCGCCCTGCGGGCCCGGCGCTGGCGGCTGCGAGTGATCGAGGGTCCCGACTCGGGGCTCGAGCAGCACCTCGAGCGCGGCTCGGTGATGATCGGCTCGGGCTCGGGCAACGATCTGGTACTCG
>JAUVBO010000588.1 GCA_030591195.1 Pseudomonadota bacterium | reverse complement strand
GCCTTCGCCGGCCGCGGCATCGACGGGGCCGCCGCGCTGACCGTCGACATCCCGCGGGTGCTGAGCCACGTGCGCGGCCTGCGCGACCGCTTCGTCCGCGGGGTGATCGGCGGGATGGAATCGATCCGACCACACATCACCGAGGGGCGGGCGCGCTTTGTCGCGCGCGATGCCCTCGAGGTCAACGGCGAGCGGCACCAGGCGAAGCGGATCGTCATCGCCACCGGCTCTCGACCGGTGGTGCCGGCCCCCTGGCGCGAGGCGGTGGGCGACCGCCTGCTGACCAGCGACGAGATCTTCGAGCTCGAGGACCTGCCCCAGCGGATCGCGGTGATCGGCCTCGGGGTGATCGGCCTCGAGCTCGGCCAAGCATTGGCCTACCTCGGCCTCGAGGTCAGCGGCTTCGAAGCCCTACAGACCGTGGGGGGACTGAGCGACCCCGAGGTCAACCGGACCGCCCTCGAGCACTTCCGCGGCGGTTTTCCGATCACCACCGGCGCACCGGCCGAGCTCGAGCCGGCGGGTGATGGCGCGGTGCGGGTCAAGGGCGGCGAGCGGACGGTAGAGGTCGACCGGGTGTTGGTCTGCCTCGGCCGGCGCCCGAACACTGACGGGCTCGGCCTCGAGGACCTCGGCCTGCCGCTCGACCAGCGCGGCGTCCCCCGCCACGATCCGCGGACAATGCAGGTCGAGGGCGCCCCGATCTTCATCGCCGGCGACGCCTCGGGCGAGCGGGCGATCCTCCACGAGGCCTCCGACGAGGGACGGATCGCCGGCTACAACGCCGCGCGCGAGGTGGCGAAGCCTTTCGCCCGCCGCGCCGCGCTGGCGGTCACCTTCTGCGATCCCAACCTCGCCTTCGTCGGCACCCGCTTCGCCGACTTGCCCGACGACGCGCTGATCGGCCAGGTGGACTTCAGCGGCCAGGGCCGGGCGCTGACGATGGGCCAGGCGGTCGGCCTGCTGCGGGTCTACGGCGACAAGCAGAGCGGCCGACTGCTCGGCGCCGAGCTGGCCGCGCCCCACGGCGAGCACCTGGCCCACCTGCTGTCGTGGATGATTCAGCAAGGCAAGACCGTGCACGAGGTGCTGCGCCTGCCGTTCTACCACCCGGTGCTCGAGGAGGGCCTGCGCACCGCCTTGCGCGAGGTGGCCGCGAAGGTCCCCGAGCGCTCCGGGCTCGAGGAGCTCGACTTCACCGCTTCGTCGGCCACCGACACGACCGTCTGCAACGACTAGCGCACCCACCATGGCCACCGCACAGATCGCCTTCCGGCCCTTCGACCCCAACCGGGACAAGCCCGCGGTAGTCGCGTTCCTTCGCCGGGCTCGGGCCAGCTGGCTCGACAAGGGCCACGACGTCGAGGCCGCCTGCGGCTACCCGCTGGCCGCTGTCGAGCGCAGCGGCTCGCTCGACAGCGGCGACCTGCACCGCGATCCCCAGGGCTGCTCCGACTGGCTCTGCATCCGCGGCGAGGACCACGTGGTCGGCCTGATGCGCACGCGGCAGATGCACGGCTCGCGCTACCCGTGGCGTTTCTGCCGCATCCTCTTCGAGGCCAAACACGACCGGGGCCTACCAGGGACCATGGCCGTCGCGCTGGTGCTCCACATGCGCCGGACCGGCGCCACTCGCTGGGGCTTCGGGCCCCGGACCTCCGAGGGCGGGGTGAGCGTGCTCCGGATGATGAAGACGGTCCTGCCGATGAAGGGCCTGGAGCTCGAGCCCGAGAACTAGCGTCCGCGCCAGCACCCCTACCGTCCAACAATCGAGCACCTGGTGCCAGCCAACCTCCGCTGAGCCGCGCCGGCGGTCGAGTCAGCTCCAGCCGAGGCCCCGCAAGCCAGCGAGGGTCTCGCCGACCACCGCATCGAGCCAGGCCGTGCCGGCCGTGGCCGCGCTCTCGGGCAACGAGCGAATCGCCGCCGGGTAGCCCCCGTCCAGCGACAGGGCGGCCACCGCGCCAACGAGGCGCTGATGATCTGTCCGGTCGGCGAGCGAGCGGCCAGCGTATCCCTCGAGGTGTGCCCTGAGCGCCGTCCAGCCGCGGGCGAAGCCCCGCTGGTCGGCGATCTCCTTCTTCAGCGTCTCCTTGCCGGCCTCCTCGAGGTGCTCGATCGACGAGGTCATGTAGCCGGCGAGCTGCTCGAGGCGCTTGATCCGCTCGGCGATCCCGCCGGCGACGCTGGCCTGCGCCCGCCGGTAGAGCGCCTCGAGCGCCGGGTCGCCGGCAGCCAGCGGCAACCGCACCTGCTGGTACCACTGCCACAGCGCCGCGAGGTTGCCGATGTAGCGGACGTTCTTCTCGACCTTGCCGCGGAGTCGCCGGTAGCTCGGCGCGGCGAAGGGACGCTTGAGCGGCGTCAGCCGCTCGCCCACCACCAGCTCGTCGGGCCCGTGGTCGAGCCGGTAGACGAACCCCGCGGCGAGCACGGTGCCGTAGTCGACCTGCACCGGGCCGACCAGGCCCGCCTGTCCACCGAGGAAGATCCGCTTCGAGCGCAGCATCACCCCGCGAGGCACATCGCCGATCAGAGACGCGGTGGCCTTGTCACCGCGACTACCGAACGGGGTGAAGTTGAAGTGAATGAAAGAGCTACCGACCTCGCTGTGGTCCTCGCGGCTGGTGCCGCCGGCCATCAGCACGTCACAGAAGTTGATCAGGCTGCCGAGGGTGACGAACGGCAGCAGCACCGTCTGCTTGAGCCCCACGGTGTGGGCGCCGTGGGCCTGCTCCTCGAGCAGCGTGCCCGCGCGAACCTGGGCCCCCGAGCCCACCACCGCGTCGTCGAGATAGACCGCCCCGGCGTGAAAGCCGCCCTGCAGCTTGACCCGCCGGCCCACCGCGCAGCCATCGACCGTCACCGGCGCCTCGTAGCCGAGGCGCGAGCCCTCGAGGATCATCAGCTCCTTGCCAAACAGGCGGGTGCCGGCGTGCAGCACCGTGTCTGGACCCCGGATCTGGCCCAGGTCGACCTCGTCGCCGATCTCGATCGAGGCCGGCGCCGGAATCTGCACCCCCTGGGATCGCAGCGCCTCGACCTTCTGTTCGTCAGTCATCGACATCGTCGACTACTTGTCGTCCTTGCACTCCTGGAGGGGCGCGGCACACTCCGCCTCCTGACAGGTCGTGCATTCGGCTTCCTTGCCAGGCGTCAGGCAGGACTCGCAGTTCGTATAGCTGCAGGAGCCGAGAGCCTGCAGCAGGGGGTCCGACGCGGGAGCTACCTCCGCAAAGCACTCCTGAAAACAGACGAGCCCGGGATTGGTGGGGCAGGTCGCCGCGGTTCCTGAACCGTCGGTCACCATCGCGGGACAGCCGATGAGACAGGCAAAGGCATCCAGGCACGTGGTGGATCCACCTGGACCCCAGCTGCAGGCCGCTCGCGGGTCCGCACACTTGACGTTGATGCACTCCTCGCAGGCCTGCTTGTCGCCCTTGCAGTCTGGGCCGCATGTGATGGTGATGCAGTCCATCATCTCGTTCCAGGCCTGCTTGCCAGCGGCTGACATCGCGTCCACGCAGGCGGCTTCGCAGGCCTCGTCCTGGTCGGGACAGCAGCCCTGGCAGTTCGACACCGCCGCGCAGGCCAGCTCGAACACCTCCGCACCGTCCCGGCCGCCGTCGGACCCGCCGGTGCCGTCGGAGCCGCCGGTGCCGTCGGAGCCGGAGACTGCCCCATCATCGCCCTGCACCTGCCCGTCGGCGGCAGCGGCGTCGCCTGGTGTGCCATCGCCATCATCACTGCATCCGAGCCCCGCCAGACACGCGACCACCAGTGTCGAAAGAACGGTCATCCGCTTCATCTTCGCCTCCTCTATGCGTTGTCGACCGGATGTTACAGGGGACAGGGG
>JAUVBO010000675.1 GCA_030591195.1 Pseudomonadota bacterium | reverse complement strand
GACCGGCGGCGCACCCGGCGCGGGTCCGGGCGGTGGCGCACCGAAGGCGACCGGCGGCGCACCCGCAGGTGGTGCACCGAAGGCGACCGGCGGCGCGCCCGGCGCGGGTGCGGGCGGCGGCGCACCGAAGGCGACCGGCGGCGCACCCGCAGGTGGTGCACCGAAGGCGACCGGCGGCGCGGCGGGTCCGCCCAGCGGTGGCGCGCTCGGCCACGCGGGGCCTCCGGCCTGGGGCGGGACGGGCGCGGCAGGGGCCGCAGCTGCTGCCGGAGGGGGGGGCTGCTGCGCAGGCGGCGGCGGCTGCGCAGGCGGCGGCGGCCCAGGCGGCTGCTGCATCCGCGCCAGCTCCGCACTGCTCGGGGCGTACCCCAAGACCGTACGTTTGGCACCGATCCCCGGCTGCTGTTGCTGCTCGGCGTTGCAGTACGGGCAGTTGGTTGCTTCATCGGCGATCTGCTTCATGCAGCTGCGACACATCGACATGGGAACGCTGTCTCCTTGTGCTCGAACGAGATCGCCAGAAGGCGAAGGCTGCGCCATGATGACCCCCGGCGTGGGGTCCGCCCGCCAAGCTCCCCTTGCAGATTGGAATTGTACCCTTTTACCACGGCTTGTGATCGACTCAGCTCGTCTGACGACGCGCCAGCGATAGAAGGCCCCCTGTCCGACGTGGGAATCGCCGCCTCGGCGGCCCGGTTCTTCTCCGGAGCTGCCCGGTGCCCAACACTGAACAGCGCGACGTCCAGTGACTGGCTTTGTCGCCGGTCGGCCCCCCCGTCTCAGGTCCGTGACGCTGGTCGCACCGCCCTGTCGCAGGCCTCCCTCCGTCGGCCAAGACTCTGTAATAAAACGAAATAGCCCAGATCTTGGCCCTGTCCGGCGAGCCGGTCCGCCCCTTGCAATCAGTGGCGTCGAAAACGCTGAGGAGAGAAGGATGCACGTGAATCGTAGGCCAGCATCGATAGTCTGGATCGCGGCCCTGGCGAGTCTGATGTCCCTGGGCGCCTGTCGGGGTGGCTCTCAGCCGATCGCCGGCTGGGAGCTGTCCGGCAAAGCGGACACCTCTCGCGGCGGCGACTTCGCCGCAACTGCGCTCGACCGCTACGTGGACAAGCCCGACCCGGCATACCGCTTCGATGTCATCGGTAAGCCGGTCGTGGGGAAAAAGGGCACCAAGATCCAGTTGGTCAACATGATCTCGCAGCAGTGGCGCTCACCGGGCGAGGTCGATCGAGTGCTCTGGCAACATGACATGTTCGTCGTCGAGCCGCCGGCCGCGCAACGCGCATCAACAGCGATCCTGATCATCGGTGGTGGCAGCAACGGCAAGGACCCGCGGCCGAAACCCGAGCTCGAGGCGATAGCCGCCGCGACCGGCGCGGTGGTGGCCTCCGTCAGCCAGATCCCCAATCAGCCGCTACGATTCGCCGGCCAGCAGCCGCGCAAAGAGGACGAGATCATCGCCTACAGCTTCGCCAGGTTCCTCGACACCGGTGACGAAGAGTGGCCGGCTCATCTCGCGATGACCAAGGCGGCCGTACGCGCGATGGACACGGTCCAGGCGCTGCAGGGCCAGGTCGAGGAGTTCATCGTCGTGGGCGCGTCGAAGCGGGGCTGGACCACCTGGCTCGTCGCCGCGGTCGACGCCCGGGTCAAGGCCATCGCGCCGATCTCGATCGACATGCTCAACCTGGGTCAGCAGTTCGACCATCACTGGGAGAGCTACGGGTTCTATGCCCCGGCGGTCAGGGACTACGCTGCGCTCGACATCCCGTGCCGCTTGAAGTCCGCGGCCGGCCAGGCGCTGCTCGGGATCATCGATCCCCACGCCTATCGCGATCGCTACCAGATGCCCAAGCTCGTGATCAGCTCGGCCGGCGACCAGTTCTTCCTGCCCGACTCGTCGCAGCTGTACTTCTCGGGGCTGCCCCAGCCACGCAAGATGCGCTACACGGTCAACACCGACCATTCCCAGGACTCCGACGGTGACACGATCGCTCCGCTGGTGGCCTGGATCGCGGACGTCATCGCTGGCCGCGATGGCCCCCGTTTCTCGTGGGAGCTCGATGCCGACGGCGCGATCAGCGTCGTGACGGAGACCCGGCCCACCAAGGTCCTGCTGTGGCAGGCCAGCAACCCGACTGCGAGAGACTTCCGCCTTGAGACCCTGGGCGCGGCCTGGACCAGCACCGAGCTCGCACCAGACCCGAGCCGCGGCGGCGCCTACGTCGGCCGGGTGACGAGTCCCGCGCAGGGCTGGACCGCCTTCGTGGTGGAGCTGACCTTCGGCGAAGCCCGCGCCAGGCAGGTGTACACCACCGACGTGCGAGTCATCCCGGAGGCGCTGCCGTTCAAGGGCACCCACTGCCAAGCCAGCGCGAGCTGACGAGCCACGACGTGGTGACGTCCGAAGCAGGGAGCTCGGTGAACTGGGGCAGCTCGGCCACCGACGTCTGGGCCGTCGGCCCGAACCACGAGAGCCGTCACTACTCGCTCCCCTGAGACCCGCAGGGGGTAAGTGGCCGACGGCATCACTGAGCCGAGGCAACGGCGCTGACCACGCCACCGCCGAAGTCCGGGCAGGCCTTGTCGACCGACCGCGCGCGCGACTCTCGTCGGCCCGAGATCTGTGACAGATTCTTGCAGGCAACAAGTTGCTCTCGGGCGGAGGCGACCGGGCAGCGACCGCTCGCGCGGTGATCCAACGGCCGCGAGTTGCCTAGTGATGGCGGAGGGATCGCTGCTTCGGCCCGCGCTGACATGGACAGCCAGGACGCTGGCATCAGAAGAGCATTTCTCAGCGGCATGGCGGTTGAAACCCTGGCTAGCGATGGTGCCTGTGGACAGCTCTCCAGAGCTCGCCCATCGGCGCCTCCCCGTGACCCGGTGACGCGCCCAGCAAGCCGCCCTCGAACCCGCTGGCTGGAGGGATTGGATGGACTCGAAACCCCGTCGGGTGAGCGACTGATGGATCCAACATCGAGCTCACCCGAGAAAGCGACGCCGAAGCGGCGACCGCCGATAACGCGGCCGCGCATCGCTCTGGCGTTGAATGACGACAACCAGGCGCGCAACGAGCGCGCGACCGACGCTGGTGGCGAAGCCGGCGAGCTCGAGCAGAAGCTCGTGGACCTGCTGGGCGAGCAGTCGCGGGCCTTCGCTCGCCGCGAGGAGCGCCGCCTTCACCAAGTGGCTGGCGAAGAGCGCCAGGCCCCGGCAGCGACCACGGCGCGCAGCGCGAGCACTCCGCGGTCCGGACGGAGCGCCCCGCGTCTTGATTCGTCTCCAGCAAGGAGGCCGAGCATGATGCGAGGCGGGCGGGTGAGTCGGGTGACCAAGAGCCAGCCGATCGTCGGAGTCGGCACCGAGTCCAAGCTCCGGGACCTCCTCGACGAGCTCACGGCCGGTGTCGTGGAGCAGCTGGCCAGGGACTGCCGCCAGCTGATCGCGGCCCGTGCAAGGAGCAGCGATCGTCGCTTCGCCAGCCGGGGATATGCTCTCTGGATCGTGCTCGGGGTGACCCTGGTGCTCGGCGTG
>JAUVBO010000549.1 GCA_030591195.1 Pseudomonadota bacterium | reverse complement strand
GGCCACCACGGCGACCCGGCTCCTCAACAGTCGTCCCTCAACTGCAAGATCGTGGGCGCCCACCACCAAGCGTGTCACGAAATCGGCTCCGCGCCACAAGCCCACGTATGCCCCCACGATGTCGCTGGACACGCATGGAATCAGCATCATGCGGCCAGAGAAGAGCGGAGGATATCTGGTCGACGAGGCATCCGGAACCCGTGTCTTTCAGGGTGCGAGCGCTCGGAAGGTCCTCGACAAGACGACCTTCTTCGACAAGGAGACGGAGATCATCGTCCCGGACGGAGGGCGCGTGACCGTCGAAGTCAACGGCAAGCAGCTCCAGCTTGCCGAGCGGGGCGCCATCTCCGTCAATCCGGGCACCAGGGCCAGGGTGAAGGTCGAAGCCGGAAAACCGCTGGTGGTGATGACCGACAAGGCGCCCGATTGGTACGAACGTCTGGGTGCCACCGGGAAGCATGTCAAACATTTCAACAGTCTCGCGTCGTTCAACCGCCATATGTTGACCGGTCAGACGTCGCGAGTGAGTCGGTTTTCGCCCGAGACGGTAGAGGCCCTGGTCCGCAGCGGGCTCGCCACGAAGAGACGGTTCGCGCCCACCAAGACCACGGCCGCCATCGACACGATCCAGTGGTCGAAGACCGCCGGTCCGCAGGCGATCCAAAGCGCGCTGGCAAGAAAAGGGGTCGTCGGCAGCGAGGCGCAGAATGCCGTCGTCGTCTGGCAAGAGGCCCGCGAGCGAAAGCGACTCGAGCGCCACGGTGGCGAGCTCCTGCAGGCAACGGCGATGCGGCGACTGTCTCCCAAGATGGTCAAGACGCTCGTCGACGCGGGGGTGCTCATCAAGAAGGACCGGCGACTCTTCTGGCGCCAGCTCTGGACCGCCAGCGAGCTCGGCCTCGCGCTGCGCAAGGTCGGCGTCTTCGAGTGGAGGGAGAGAAAGTCGATCTTGGCCGCGTGGAAGGAGACGACCCGGTCGGGCCTCGACTCCACGGCGCTGGTGGCCGCCGAAGGGGGCATCTCCGTCTACCTGCGCCGCCGCCACATCAACATGTGGAACGACGTGCCCACCGAGTGGGTGTTGACATCGGACACCTACGTGCGAGGCAGCAAGCCATTCGTCGTTGGCGCGTCGATGGTCCATCCCCCCAAGCCTCTGACCCGGCCGACGGCGTTCAAGACCTTCAGGTCAGAAGAGATGCTCCACTGCCACCCGGCCAAGGGTAGCAGCCAGCAAACCGAGGTCTACTGCATGTCGCGCGGCAAGGCGGCGTTGCTGGTGATGATCGAGGGCAAGCCCTACTTTCACGTCCTCCACGCCGGAGATCTCGCGGTCCTGCGGCCCGATGTCGTCCACGCCGTCTTCGGCGCCGATGGCGCCTATGAGCACGTTGCGCTGCAGATTCCATCGGCGTTTCAGTACGGCTTCAACTTCAAGAAGAACGTCTCGTACGAAGACTACGGCTTGAACCAGCGACAGCTGCTCAAGGCGGCAAAACGTGCCCTCGCCGCCGGCGTTCGGGGGCTGATCCCCGCCACCGGAGAGAAGTAGCATCGGCTCAGCGGCGTAGGGGCGGCGCGAAGACCCCGAGGTGGTTGGCGACCACCCGCTCGCGGCCGGGGAGCCGGCGGTCGATCGGCGAGCTGAGCACCCGGGGCGTGCCGTCGTCGCCCTCGGCGACGAGGATGCTCGAGCCGCCACCATCGAGGTTGATCGCGTCGTGCGCGCCGCGCTCGACGAGCAGCCGGGCCAGCTCGGCGAGCGGCACCCCCTCGCTGTAGTTTGGCTGGCGCCCATCGACCACCAGCAGCAGCAGCAGCCGGGCGTCGCGGTCGAGGCCGACGGCGGTCCTTGGCTGGCAAACCCGGTCCTGAGGGCGATAGAGGTCACTGGTGATCTTGCCGTCCTCGACCAGCATCCGTGTGCCCGAGATCGCCTGGTGGACCGGCTCGCCGGGTCGTCGCCAGCCGATGCGGGCGCGGCGGTCACGGCCGATGAAGAGCGTCGGGTGCTTGGGGGTCGGCCGGGCATAGATCGCGCCGGCGGCGGCGTTGAGCCCCACGACATTGACCGGGTCGCCGACGTGCGGGTAGTAGTCGAGCAGCCCGGAGCGCCACGGGTAGAAGATCTGCCCGTTGATCGCGAGCTGGAGCCGGTGCCGGCGGAGGAAGCTCGACGTGCGCAGGCCGCGCAGCTGCCGGCTGCCCCGGCGGCCGGCGGTGACCAACAGCCGCACCCCGGGCTGGCCCAGGTCCACCGAGGCGAGGTGCAACACCAGCGGTCGAGGTCGGTGGTGAACCTCTCGGCGGTACCGGACGTGCTCGAAGAGCGGCTCGTCCACCGGGGATGGCAGCGGTCGGTGGGTGTACCACAGCAGGTAGCCACCGGCGCCGCACAGGGGCGTCGCCAGCAGCAAGGCGAGCCCGCCGAGGAGCACCCGTCGTACCCGACGGGGCCGCGGGCTCCCTCGGGTGCCGAGCGCGCGAACGGCGAGGTAGGCCAATGCCACGCCAACCACCAGCGCGCCGACGGCCGCGAAGGTCAGCTGGAGCACGGCGCTGTCGGGACAGCCGGACACCCATTGGGAGTAGCGCCCTTTGCCCGCTCCTTGCAAGTGCTGTGCGGATCAGGGAGTTGGGGGGGCGTCCGGGCCACCGTGGCGGCCGATGTCGCTGCGGCTGCCGTCCGGGTCGCTGATCGATGGGTCCCCGCCGTCGATCGCCGGTGAGCCGGGCCCTGGCCGGTCGTCGGCGGCCGAGCTGAGCATCGGGTCGACGTCGCGGTTGCCGTTGAGGCCGTCGAACGCCTGAGCCACGCAGGGCTTGCCCTCGGGTGTCCCGCCGCTACAGACGTCGAATGGCTGGTTGCCGTGGATGATGTTGTAGGCGACGAGGAAGGTCTGCGGGCTGGTGTTGATCCAGACGCCGGTCTTCTTCAGCACCCACTCGGTCTTCGCCACGCCGTTGTCGATGACGATGTTGTTGACGAAGGCGCCCCTGACTCGGCTGGTCGAGGTGCCGATGCCGGTGGTCCCGCTGCGGATCACGAGGTTGTTGGTCGCGATCATCGTCGAGTCGCCGGCGACGATGATGCCCCAGCCGTGCTGGTCACGGACCAGGTTGTTGCGCGCCGTGACCCGCGAGGTGCCGAACGAGCCGATGCCCTTCCAGTAGTGGTAGATCTCGTTGTCGACCACCACCGCCTCCGCGTCCCAGGTCACGCCGACGCCGACGCCACGGCCTCGCTTGGTGACGCAGCCGGTGGTGCAGCCGATGCGACAGCGTCTGATCAGCGCCCGTGGGCCGCTGCCGGGCTTGCCCGGCTCGCCGCGGTAGAGCGCGACGCCGTCCCAGCTGTTGTGCTCGATCAGCGAGTCGACGATGTACAGCTCGGCGCGCTCCCGGCCGAAGATGCCGCCGACGCCAACCACCGGGTCGGGCTCGGGACCGCTGTACAGATCGTCGTTGTCGACGACGTGGACGCCCTCGACCAGCAGTGAGGTGCCGCGGACGACGATCCCGGCGTCGGTGGCCCGCCCGTCGGCGTCACGCTTGCCGCCGGTGACCCGTAGCTGGCGCACGGTGCTCGTGCCCGCCTCTTCGAAGAGCAGGCCGTAGCCGGCGTTGGTCACCAGCACCGTCTGCTGCGGACCCTCGCCGATCAGGTGCAGCGACTTGTTCGCGACGCGGAAGCCGCGGGTGGCGCTGGCGCCCTGGTGGAAGTCGGTGTCGCTGCAGTTGCCGCAGCCCGGGTCCTGGTAGACCACGGGCGTGGCCTGGTAGGTCCCGGCGTGGATCACCACGATCGAGCCGCCCGGTGCCTCGTCGATGGCCAGCTGCAGGTCACGGAATGGATCGGCGGCCGAGCCGCAGCCGGTGAGGCCGTCGCCGAGGTCGTCGACGTGGACCACCGTCGCCTCGGCGGCCGCGCCGGCGTTGCAGAGCCCGGCGCTGCCGTCGGTCGTCGGTGAGCCGCTGTCCTGCCAGAGGTCGGCGGTGGGGGTGAGGTCGAGGCCGGAGGCAAAGAGGTC
>JAUVBO010000245.1 GCA_030591195.1 Pseudomonadota bacterium | reverse complement strand
GTGGATGACTCTACAGAGTTCAGCACCTTTTTGCTCGGTGAGCAATCTTCGGGGCCGGTAGGCAAACGGCTTTTCACGATCCGATCCGCCGCCGGCGGCTCGGGGCGGAATGCGCGGGCCTAGCGGCGGGTTTGGCGGGAAGAGCGGGTGGTGGCTTGACGAGGACGCCGTTGTAGCAAGAGAGTCGGCGCTGCCGATACCCTGTAGGCCGACAGCAAAGCAGAGAGACCAGAAGTCGAGGACGACACATATGCACTCAGAGCTGCGCGTGATCAACGAGATGGTCCGGGGCGAGAGCGAGTTCGTCGACCGGTTGCTGGCCGAGGTGGCCAAGGTCATCGTCGGCCAGAAGTACATGATCGAGCGGATCCTCATCGGCTTGCTCACCGGTGGCCACGTGTTGCTCGAGGGTGTGCCCGGGCTGGCCAAGACGATGACGATCAAGACGGTCTCCGACGCGATGAAGCTCGACTTCTCGCGGGTCCAGTTCACCCCCGACCTGCTGCCGGCCGACATCGTCGGGACGACGATCTACAACCCCCACAGCGGCGAGTTCTCGGCCAAGCAGGGGCCGATCTTCGCCAACCTGGTGCTCGCCGACGAGATCAACCGCGCCCCGGCCAAGGTCCAGAGCGCGCTGCTCGAGGCGATGCAGGAGCGCCAGGTCACCATCGGCGACACGACCTATCCACTGCCCGATCCGTTCTTCGTGATGGCGACCCAGAACCCGATCGAGCAGGAGGGCACCTACCCGCTGCCCGAGGCGCAGCTCGACCGGTTCATGTGGATGGTCAAGGTCTCCTACCCGACCCGGGAAGAGGAGCGGCTGATCATGGATCGTATGACCGCCGTCGCCGAGCCCCAGGCCGAGCCGGTGATCGCCACCGAGGAGCTGCTCCGGGCCCGGGAGGTGATCAACCAGATCTACATCGACGACAAGATTCGCGACTACATCGTCGACGTGGTCTCGGCCACCCGCCAACCCCAGGACTACGGGCTCGGCAGCATCGCCGACTTCATCGAGTTCGGGGCGAGCCCTCGCGCCTCGATCTACCTCAACCTGGCCTCGCGGGCGCATGCCTTCTTGCAGCGCCGGGGCTTCGTCACGCCCGAGGACATCAAGAGCATCGGCGCCGACGTGCTGCGCCACCGGGTGATCCTGACCTACGAGGCGGAGGCGGAGGAGATCACCAGCGAGGACATCGTGCGCAAGCTTTTCGAGCAGATCGAAGTGCCGTGATTGCCCGCGACCTGATCAGGAAGATCCGCAAGATCGAGATCTATACCAACCGGCTGGTCAACGACCAGCTGGCGGGGCACTACCACAGCGTCTTCAAGGGGCGCGGGATGGCCTTCGAGGAGGTGCGCCAGTACCAGCCCGGTGACGACATCCGCCTGATCGACTGGAACGTCTCGGCGCGGATGAACGACGTCTTCGTCAAGCTCTTCGTCGAGGAGCGGGAGATGACCGTGATGCTGCTGGTCGACATGAGCGCCTCGGGGCTCTTCGGCACCGGCGAGCTGACCAAGCGGGAGATCGCCGCCGAGATGGCGGCGGTGATGGCCTTCTCGGCGATCAAGAACAACGACCGGGTCGGGCTGATCATCTTCACCGACCAGATCGAGAAGTTCGTGCCGCCGAAGAAGGGCAAGAAGCACGTGCTGCGGGTGATCACCGAGATCCTCAGCTATCGGCCGCAGAGCCGGCGGACCGATCTGTCGGCGGGCCTCGAGTTCCTCGGGCGCGTGACCAAGCGCCGCAGCGTCGCCTTCCTGCTGACCGACTTCCTCTTCGAGCCGCCGGGGCGTGGCCCCGATGCGCCCCTCGACCCACGCCGTGACGCCCTGCCGTCGCGGATGGAGCACGCCCTGCGCGTGGTGGCGCGCAAGCACGACCTGATCCCGGTGACGATCACCGATCCGTTCGAGGAGGAGCTGCCGCAGCTCGGGATGATCAACCTCCTCGACTACGAGACCGGCGAAGAGATGGTCTTCGACACCGGCGGGCCCGAGGGGCGGGCTCACGCGGCCCACCTGCGCCGCAGCCGCGAGGCCCGCGAGGCCCTGTTCCGGCGGCTGAAGATGGACTACGTCAACGTCAGGACCGACCAACCCTACGTCGCGGCGCTGGTCGACTTCTTCAAGGCCCGCGAGAAGCGATTGAGACGATGATCTGCGGCGACTCGCGCCGGTCGACGGCGATCGTTCTCTGCCTGGTGGCCATCGCGGCGGCGCCAGCTGTCGTCGGCGCCCGGTCCGCCGATGGCGGCGGATCCTCCGCGGCGAGCCAGCCGGCGGCGAGTCAGCCAGCGGCGAGTCAGCCGGCGGCGAGTCAGCCGGCGGCGAGTCAGCCGGCGGCGAGTCAGCCAGCGGCGAGCCAGCCGGCGGCGAGTCAGCCCGGACTGGGCGTCAGGCCGGACTGGACGCCGAAGCTCTCGGCGACGGTCAAGCCGGTGGTCGTCGCCGTGGGCGATCCGGTGACGGTGCGGATCAAGGTCAGGCACAAGAAGGGGGTCTCGGTGACGCTGCCGCTGCGGCTCGAGCTGGGCAAGTTCGCCGAGCTGTCACGGGCGGACTCGACCAAGGAGATCGGTGAGAAGGGCCACATCCCCGAGGTCCAGCGGGTCTTCACCCTCAAGGTCGCGGCCTACGAGCTGGGCGAGGTGACCCTGCCGCCGGTCGAGGTCACCGCCCTCGGTCCCGGCGGCGAGATCGTCACGCTCAAGACCGCTTCGATGCCGATCCGCGTCCGGAGCCTGATGGCCAACGAGCCGAAGCCGAAGCTGAAGAAGCTCGCCGATCCGATCACGGTCTGGCAACGGGACTGGCTGATGCTCTACCTGCTGGTCGGCGTCGGCGCCGCGGGACTGATCGTGCTCACGACGGTGATCATCAGCCGCCGGCTGCGCGCCCGTCGCGAGGCGCTCAAGCCGCCACCGCCGCCCACGCCACCCCACGTGGTCGCCCTCGGACGGCTCGCCGAGCTCGAGCTCGAGGCGATGATCGACGACGAGCGCTACAAGGAGCTGCATCTGCTGTTGTCGGAGATCCTGCGCGGCTCCATCGGCGGGCGCTGGGGCTTCGACGCGATGGAGATGACCACCACCGAGATCCGGCAGGCCCTCGCCGACCGCCAGGTGCCCGATCCGATCCGGCCCAAGGTCGACGAGCTGCTGATGGCCTGGGACCTGGTGAAGTTCGCCAAGTTCCGGCCGACGCCCGAGGGTGCCCGCGAGGCCGCCGCCGACGCTGAGCGCTTCGTGCGGGAGACGATGCGCCGGTCCGCTCCTCGCAGCGGTGCCGAAGCAGCTAAGGGGGGCCGCCGATGACCGGGCGAGGGAAGCGAGCGCGGCCGGCCAGCGATGCGCCGCCGCCGTCCCCTTCGGTGCAGGCTTCGCCAGCGCACCAGGCGGACGGTCGCTGGCGGGCGACGTCGCTGGTGCTGACCGTGCTGCTGGTGCTGCCGATCGCCGGCTTCTTCACCTGGCACATGAGCCAGGCGGGCAAGTTCGAGTTTCAGCGCCCCTGGGCGCTGCTGCTGCTGCTGGCGATGCCGTTGGCGTTCTGGGTCCGACTGCTGCTCGATCGCCGGCGGCGGGCCGTCTTCGGCTACTCGAGCACGGCGATGCTCCGACGGGTGCGGCCGGGGATCTGGGCCCGGATCGCACCCCTGCCCGGGGTGTTGCGGGTGGTGGCCCTCGGCCTGCTCGCCGTGGCCCTCGCCGGACCCCAGACCCGCGATCGCGGCGGGCGGGTGGAGGTCGAGGGGATCGACATCATGCTCGCCCTCGACCTGTCCAACAGCATGGAGGCCACCGACCTGGCGCCGAACCGGCTCGAGGCGGCGAAGAAGGTGATCGACGAGTTCATCTCCCGTCGCTCGGGGGACAAGATCGGCCTGGTGGTCTTCGGCCGCGAGGCCTACACCCACTGCCCGCTGACCCTCGACTACGGCGTGCTGCGCACGATGCTCGCCGAGCTGCGGCTGGGCCTGGTCAACGGCGCGGGCACGGCCATCGGCAACGCCCTCGGCGTGGCGCTGGCCCGCCTGCGCCAGAGCGAGGCCAAGAGCCGGGTGATCATCCTGCTCACCGATGGGGACAACAACAGCGGCAACGTGACGCCGAAGCAAGCCGCGCGCTACGCCGCGGCGATGAAGGTCAAGACGTTCACCATCTTGGTCGGACCCACCGACGGCGCGCCGAGCGGGCGAGACGTCCTCGGCCGGCCGCTGCGGTTGCGCCGGCACTACCCGGTCAATCCCGAGCTGCTGCAGGAGATCGCCGCGGCCACCTCGGGCAAGGCCTACCGCGCCACCGACCGCCAAGCGCTCCGCCAGCGGTTCCAGCAGATCCTCGACGAGCTGGACAAGAGCACCCGGCGGGATGTCGCCGCCCCGTTCGTCACCGCCTACCGGCCGCTGCTCGCCGCGGCGCTGCTGTTGATCCTGCTCGAGGTGCTGCTCGGGCTCACGCGGATGAGGCAGTTCTCATGAGATTCGCCAACCCCGCGCTGCTGTGGTTGCTGTTGCTGGTGCCCGTGCTGGTGATCGGGATCTCGCTGCGCTACGGCTGGCGTCGTCGGATGCTCGCCAGGCTCGGGCACCTGCCCCAGGTCGAGCGGCTGGTGCGGTCGGTCAGCCCCGGCCGCCGGCTGACCAAGGCGATCCTGTTGGTGGTTGGCGTCGGACTGCTGCTCGCGGCGGCGGCTCGCCCCCAGGGCGGCGAGCGCACCCCGCTCGCGCCGTCGGTCGGGATCGACATCGTCGTCGCCCTCGACTTCTCCAAGAGCATGCTGGCCCGGGACGCCTATCCGAGCCGCATCGAGCGGGCCAAGCTCGAGCTTGGCCGGCTGATCGACAGCCTCAAGGGCGACCGCCTCGGGCTGGTCGCGTTCGCCGGCGAGACGCTGTCCTATCCCCTGACCACCGACTACGTCGCGGCGAAGATCTTCTGGCGCGACATGACGCCGCTGGACATGCCCGTGGGCGGGACGGCGGTGGGCAAGGCGATCGTCGCCGGCACCCGCCTGCTCACCGGCGTGCGCGGCAAGGGGCCGCCACGGTCCCAGGTGATCTTGCTCCTGACCGACGGCGAGGATCACCAGAGCGAGCCGCTCGAGGCGGCGAAGGAGGCGGCGAAGCTCGGCATCCGGGTCTTCGCGGTGGGGATCGGCTCGGCCTCGGGCGAGGTGATCCCCAGGCTCAACGAGGACGGCACCATCGCCGGCTACCTCAAGCGTGCAGATGGCCAGGTGATCACCACCAGGCTCGACAGCAAGACCCTGCGCGAGGTGGCCCAGATCACCAAGGGGAAGTATATCGGGATCGACCCGAAGCGCTTCGGCGTCGAGCCGATCCTCGCCGAGCTGTCCAAGCTCCACAAGTCGGAAGCCAAGGCGCGGCTGATCCGGCACTTCCGCGACATCCCCGAGGTGCTGCTGCTACCGGCGCTGTTGCTGCTGCTCTGGGAGTGTTGCCTGCGCGACCGGCGGAGGGATCAACGTGCGTACTAGCGGGCTGACCAGGCTGCTCAAACCGCTGCTGCTGCTCGGGCTCGTGCCGGCGCTCTACGGCTTCGACCCGTTTCGCTCGACCAACGACGAGGTCGAGCAGGGCAACGACCGGCTCGGGCAGGGCAAGGCCAAGGAGGCGCTCGAGGCCTACGACAGGGCGGCCAAGGAACT
>JAUVBO010000656.1 GCA_030591195.1 Pseudomonadota bacterium | reverse complement strand
GTGGCCGCCCTGGCGATCCTCGTCACCTACTCGGCCCTCGCGGGCGATCCCTGGCGGGTGGTCTCGTTTTCGATCTACGGCGCCTCGCTGGTGGCGCTATACCTCGCCTCGACCCTGTATCATGCGTCCCGGGCGCCACGGCTGAAGCGCATCTTCCGCGTGCTCGACCACGGGGCGATCTTCCTGCTGATCGCCGGCACCTACACCCCGGTGACCCTGGTCACCTTGCGGGGCGCCTGGGGATGGACTCTCTTCGGGCTGATCTGGGGCTTTGCCCTCGCCGGTGTCGTGTTGACCGTCTTGTTCATCGGTCGCTTCAGGCTGCTGACCGTCGGGGTCTATCTCGCGATGGGCTGGCTGGGCGTGATCGCGATCAAGCCGATGCTGCAGGCGATGCCGGTCGGCGGGCTGCTGTGGATCGCCGCCGGCGGCCTCTGCTACACCGGCGGCGTGGTGTTCTACGTCTGGCGCCAGCTGCCCTTCAACCACGCCATCTGGCACCTCTTCGTCCTCGGCGGCAGCGGCTGCCACTTCTTCTGCTTCCTCCTCTACGTGCTCGACGGAGCCTGAGCGCACCCGCGGAGGCCTCAGTGGGCGAGGCGGGCGACGAGGGTGTCGACGGCGGCGAGCAGGCCCTTGCCGGGCTTGCAGCTGCAGGGCACGGTGGCGGCTCGCTCCGAGGTCTCGGTCTGCAGGTCGTAGAGGCTGGCGGCGATGGCGCAGCCGTCGCCGAGCTTGAGCAGGTGGGTCGACAGGGACTTCTGCGCCGCGAGCACCTTGCCGATCTCGATCTGGCACGAGGCGGTGTAGCAGGCGCGGTAGCTCTGCTTGCGCTGGCCGCCGAGTCGCGCGCGCAGCCGGTCCCGGGGCGCCACGCGAAGGCCCGGCTGCTGGGCGATGCGGGTCGCCAGGTACTCGCTCAGCTGGTCGCGCTCATCACTGGTCAGCCGCTCGGTCCGGTCCTCGATGTCGAACACCGCCACCACGACCTTCCTCTGCCGGGTGCTGCGGGCGATGATCAGCGGGCCGGCGGCCCCGGCCCGCATCGCCTCGCCAATGGTCAGCGCCTGGTCGCGGGGCTTGCCGAGCACCAGGTAGGTCTCGGTGTTGCCGCCGGCCGAGCCGAGGGCCGCGCCGGGCACGACGAACCGGCCGCCGAGCTGGCAGGCCCGGGCGCGCACCAGCTCGCGCACCTTCGCCGACCCGGGCTCGCCGCCGGTGATCACCACCTGCCCGATGAGCTGGTAGCGCAGCGTGACGGTCTGGGGGTCGAGGTCGCTGGCGAAGCGCATCTTGCAGGCTTGGCTGTCGGCGCCGGCCCGTGGCGGCTGGACCGCGCCGTGGCGCATCACATACACCGAGGGGCCACAGCCCGCGGTGGCGAGGGCGAGGGAAGCGGTGGCGAGGGCGAGGGCCGTCGCAGCCAGCGAGCTGCCGCGGGCGATGGTCGAGCCGATAATCATGCGACGGAGGATACGCCCCAAGCGTACCCCCGTGCCAGCGCGTGCTGGTGGTATGATCGCCGGGCAGATGGAATCGTACAGCGGTCGCAAGGTCGGCAACTATCTACTCGTGCATGAGCTCGGCACGGGCGGGATGGGCGTGGTCTACCTGGCCAAGCACCAGCGCATCGGTCGCCGGGTGGCGATCAAGTTCATGCACGGCAAGCTGGCCGGCCACGCCGACATGGTCGAGCGCTTCTTCAACGAGGCGCTGGCGACCAACCAGATCGGCCACCCGGGCATCGTCGAGATCTACGACGATGGCCTCGACGAAGCCCTCGGCGCCTATCTGGTGATGGAGTACCTCGAGGGCAAGACCCTCGAGCAGCGGCTCGAGAGCGGCGACCTCGACGTCGGCACCGCCCGCCGGATCGTCGCGCAGGTGGCCGAGGCCCTCGCCGCGGCCCACGCCACCGGCATCGTCCACCGCGACCTCAAGCCGGCGAACATCTTCTTGCTCGAGGAGGCCGACGGGCTGCGCGCCAAGCTGGTCGACTTCGGTGTGGCCAAGCTCAGCATCGCGCCGGGTGGCTTCGCGACCAAGGCCGGCGTCCGGCTCGGCACGCCGCGCTTCATGTCGCCCGAGCAGTTCAAGGACGCCCGCAGCGTCGACCACCGCACCGACATCTACTCCCTCGGGTTGATCTGCTACCGTCTGCTCGCCGGTCGGGGCCCCTTCGACCACCTCTCCGGCATGGATCTGGTCCAGGCGCACCTCAGCACCGAGCCCGGCCGGCCCCGCGAGCAAAACGCCGAGATCCCCCCGGCGCTCGAGGCGGTGCTGCTGCGGGCGATCGCCAAGGTCCCCGACGATCGCTACCGGACGATGTCCGACTTCTCCAGCGCCCTCGACGAGGCGATGTCCCGGATGCCCGAGGGCGCGCTGCCCGTCCACCACGCGGTCAACGCCGTGGCGCCGACGCTGCCGCCCCAGCGCGAGTCGGCGGCCCCGAGCGCGGCCTCCGTCGGCACCGAGCCAGCCGCCGCAGCGCGGGCCGGGGGATCCCAGGCGCCGGTGGAGATCTCGCCGCGGTCCGGCCGGCCGCGGCTCGAGCGCCAGGGCCTCAAGCCGACGGCGGGCAGGCTCGCCGCGCTGTCGCCCAAGCGGCCGAAGCTGTCGCCCGAGCCCGCGGCCGGGGCCCTCGAAGGTGCCAAGCCCACCATCGACCTCCAGCCTGAAGAGCTGCAGACCCTGCGCATCCAGAAGCCGACCTGGGGCCCTGCGCCGCTCGGTGGCGACCAGATCGAGGGCGTGATCCCGACCCTCGAGCTGTCGGCCGGGGCGATCGTCGCCGACGCTGCGGCGGACGCCACCACCGAGCACCTGTCGCCCCCGCCGCCGCTGCCGGTCGGCGACTCGCTCGAGGTCAAGCCGACCTCCAGGCTGGTGGTCCGGGGCGAGGCCGCCGACTCGGTGGTCACCGCGGAGCGATCCGAGTCCCGGGTGACGGACCAGCGGACGGCGGCCGACAGGATCTCGCAGGCCAGCGTCACCGGACCGCCGGTCAACACCACGGACGCGAGCTCGGAGGTCGGCGCCCCCGGGCGGCCGGCCGAGACCCTGGACACGGTCGCGGAGCTGCCGCCGCTGGCGGTGCGCGAGTCGCTGGTCCCGGCCCGGCCGGCCGGGCCCCGTCCGCTGCCGCTGGCGCGCCTGGGGCTGTTCTTCGGCATCGCGGTGGTGCTGATCGCAGCGGTGGGCGTGGTCGTCTGGCTCGTCCGGCCAGCGCCGGTGACCACCCCACAGCCGGCGGTGGGCTCCGGCCAGCGGTCGGCGGTGGCAGGCGACGCCGCCCCGGCGGAGGACAGCCGCCGGCGCCTGCGACGGCTGTGGCTGACGACCAAGCCGCCGGGCGCCCGGGTCACCGCTGGCGGCGACCTGCTCGGGCTGACCCCGCTGTCGGGCGTCTCGATCGGCGACGGGATCGACGGGGTGGTGATCGAGAAGCGGGGCTTCATTCGCCGGCGCATGCCCCTCGGCCCCGAGCTCCAGTGGCGGCTGCGGATCCACCTGACGCCGGCCCTTGACGGCGGCACCGAGCGCCCGCCTCCCACCGGCGAGCTCTACGTCGTCGTGCTTCACGCGGGCAGGATGGTGCCGGCGGCGATCTTCCTCGACGGCCGCGAGGTCG